>JBFEQR010000099.1:0-7273 GCA_041549425.1 Yoonia sp.
CGATCCCCGCGAAAGCCAGCAGTTTCAGATCGCGCCACGGCATGCCGGTGGGCAGGGGGGCCAGATGCCCCACCAGATGCGGCACGTCAAAGGTCCATTGCTGCGCAAAACGATCCTGTGCCACAGGCGGGCCGATCGACAGCAGCAGATCGGCACGTTTCATGCCAGCAGCCACCGGTTCGCGCAGCGGACCTGCGGGCATCACCCGCCCGTTGCCAAAGCCGCGCATGGCGTCGACCACGACGATAGACAGGTCTTTGGCCACATCAGGGTTCTGGAACCCGTCATCCAGCAGGACGACGTCTGCACCCGCCTCCTGGGCGCATTGCACCCCTGCCGCGCGGTCCTTTGCGACCCACGTCGGGGCAAATGCCGCCAGCAACAGCGGTTCATCCCCTGTCTGGTCGGCTTTGTGGGTGCGTTCATCGACGCGAACAGGGCCTTCAAGGCTGCCGCCATAGCCCCGCGACACGACATGGGGCGTGTGACCGCGCGCAATCAGCCGTTCGATCAATGTGATGGTTGTGGGGGTTTTGCCGGTGCCACCAGCGTTGATATTGCCAATGCAAATCACCGGCACCTGCGGCCTGATCTTGGGCGGGCGGCGCAGACGCCGCGCGGTACCTGCACCATAAAGGACTGCCAGCGGTGTCAGGACCCGCGCCCAGAAACCGGGCTTTTCCGGCGGTGTGAACCAAAACAGCGGCGCGCGCATCAGTTGACCATTTCTTCCAGCCGCAACTGGATGAATGCGGCGATGCGGTTTGTGACATTTGTCCCCCGCGATGTCACATCCCATGCCAGATGCGCCAGCGCTGCGGCCTGATCTGCGGCCAGCAAGGCCTCGACTGCGGGGCCAAGATCGGCGGTCGAGCGCACAAGACGCGATGCTCCGGCGGCATTCAAAAGGTCGGCGTGGTGCCGATAGGGATCGACATTGGGACCGCAAAGCACCGCAGACCCCTGACCTGCCGCCTCAAAGGGATCGCGGCATTTCTTGCCAAGCAACGTGCCGCCCATATAGGTCATCGGGGCGATGCTGTACCACAAGCCCAGTTCTTCGTCGGTGTCGACCACATAGATTTGCGTGACCTCGTCGGGGTCATATTGTTCGGACCGCAGTGCCACCTGAAACCCCACCTGCCGCATATTGCGCGCCATCGCGCGGGCCTCTTCGGGGTCGGCAGGCACCACGATCGACAAGAGCCGGTGTGCCGTGCGGCTTGCGATTTGCTGGGCCGTACAAAGCGCGTGCCATTCCGCAAAGGGCGCACCCACGGCAAGCCAGACCGGACGGCTGCCGATGGCATGTGCCAGTTCGCTGCGTTCGGTTTCATTGCAGGGCAGGATCGGCACGCAGTCTTCCATCGCACCGGTCACAATGATGGCCTGCTCGGGGGTGCCGGCCCGTATCAGTTTTTCTGCGGCGGTCTGGTCAAGCGTCAGCACGGCCTCGAACTGCGACAGCAGTGACCGCAGCGCGCCGGGTACCCAGCGCGCGGCAACCCCGTCAAGACCATCGGCGCTGGCATCGACAAGAATAGACAGCATTCCGGCGTCGCGCATTTCCGACATTAGCACGGGATCAAGGTCACCTTTGACCCAGATGCCCATCACCGGCTGCCAATGGTTGATGAAATCGCGGATGCGCTGCTTGCCATGGGGTTCGGGCAGGGCGCGGTTGGCATAGGCGGGCTGCCACTTGGAAAGGGTGGCCACGATATAGATCGGGTCGCCCTCAAGCGACAGCTTGCGCTCTAGCGTTTCCACGGCAGTCAACTGATCGGGGTCAGAGCAGCGCGCCCAGATGATCGTGCCCTCCGGACGCGGAGGTTGCCGCGCCAGCGTCGCCCGCCGGTCTGCAGGTCCCAGATTGGCCAGATAGGCTGCAATGGACAGGGATCTTGCCATAGACGGGTCCTAGAAAGGGGTCAGTTGTCCAGCTCTTCTGTGGGCGAGGCTGCGATTTCCTCGTCACGCAAGCGGTGGATGTGCGCGATGTAATAGCGCATATGCGCGTTATCAACGGTGCGTTGGGCGGCGGCCTTCCACGCGTTGTAGGCGGCCTCATAATTGGGATACATGCCGACAAGATCAATGGCGTCGACATCTTTGAAGGCATTCTTGCTGGGGTCGATCAGCTCGCCTCCGAATACGAGGTGCAGGCGCTGGGTCATTGGAAAACCTTTGTCAGTTTGTCGGTTGGGATGACTCTACGGCGTCAGCGGCTGCGGCTCAAGCCGTGCCGCCAAAAGGCCGTGAAGTTGCTGGCCAGCCGCGATCACGCCAGGCACCTGCGGGTGGGCGTTGTTGAACCGCAAAGGGGCATCGTGCTGGTCGGTCACCTTGCCGCCTGCCTCTGCCACGATCAGCGCGCCAGCGGCGATATCCCATTCCCAACTGGGGCGCAGCGTGATCATCCCGTCAAAGCTGCCCTGTGCGACAAGGCAAAGCCTGTAAGCCAAGGATGACCGGAACGCGCGCTTGATGTCTGGCACGATCCCGTCTTTCCAGAAACGGCCTTCGAAATTCGGTTTTGCGGCCAGAACGGTCGCCTGTTGCGACGCATTGTCGGTGACGCTGATCGGGGCCCCGTTCGCTGTCGCACCGCCCCCTTTATTGGCCGCGAACATCAGATCATGCATCGGCAAATAAACTACAGCTGAAATCACATCACCGCGTTCAATCACCGCCAGAGAGTGCGCCCAATCCTTGCTGCCGTTGATAAAGGCACGTGTCCCGTCGATGGGATCAACCACAAATTGCCGTTCACGCGTCAGCCTTGCAGGGTGGTCTTCTGTTTCCTCCGACAGCCAGCCATAGTCCGGTCTGGCCAGCCGCAGTGATGCCTCGAGCATCGCATCGACCGCCAGATCGGCATCGGTGACGGGGCCTGCACCGCCGGGTTTGTGGGTGATGGACGGATCGTTCTGGAAATACTTCCGCGCGATGTCGCCCGCGTGGCGGGCCGCCTGCGTCAGCAGTTCAAGATCAGTCTCCGGCAAGGGTCAGCCCCTCGACAAGCAGCGACGGCACCACCCGTGACAGATGCAGGCGGGCGTCATTTGCGGGGACGATCGACATCAGCATGTCGCGCAGGTTGCCCGCAACGGTGCATTCATTGACCGCATAGGTGATTTCGCCGTTCTCAACCCAGAACCCTGCCGCACCACGTGAATAATCGCCGGTGTTGGGATTGATGGTCGAGCCGATCATCGACGTCACCAAAAGACCCGTGCCCATCTCCCTGATCAGGTCCGCGCGGCTTTGTGTGCCTTGGGTCAGGCTGATGTTGGTCAGGCTGGGCGATGGTGGTGCGGTGGTCCCACGAGCTGCATTTGCCGTGCTTTGCAGCCCCAGTTTGCGCGCCGTTGCCAGATCAAGCGTCCATCCTGTCAGCACACCGTTTTCCACAATGGCCCGCCGCGATGTGGCAAGCCCTTCGGCATCAAACAGCTTTGAGCCACCTACGCGCGGCCTGTGCGGGTCTTCGATGATGGACAGGTTCGCGGGCAACACCTCTTGGCCGACCGCATCACGCAGCCAGCTTGATCCGCGTGCGATCATCATGCCGTTTGTGGCCTGCAGCAGGCTGCCGATCAGGCTGCTTGCGACACGTTCATCAAACAGAACGGGAAAGGCGCCGGTCTTGGGCCTTTTTGCGCCAGCCCGTTCAACAGCACGCGCAGCGGCGGTCTGCCCGATGTCCTCTGCATCGCGCAGATCGGCCTGAAACACGCGGCTGTCATAGTCATAGTCGCGTTCCATGCCGGTGCCCGTGCCGCTGATTGCGACACAGGACAGACCGCGGTCACTGCGCGCATAACCGGCAGAAAACCCGTTTGTCGCCGCCATGTGAATGCGCCGCCGTCCGTACCCGGCAGAGGCCGACTGGACCTGACTGATGCCTTTGTTGCGCAATGCAGCGGCCTCTGCGCGGGTTGCGTCCTCTTGCAGGGCGGCGGGGTCCGGTTCGTCGCTGGGATCAAACAGTTCAAGCGTTTCGGTACGGGTGTTCGTGGCCAGTTGCGCGGGATCGGCAAGGCCCGCATAGGGGTCTTCGGGCGCTTCCTTTGCCATTGCGACCGCACGTTCTGCCATCTGGGTCAGCGTGTCGGGCTTGGTGTCGGATGACGACACGCAGGCCTGCCGCTGCCCCACGAAAACGCGCAACCCGATATCGATGCCTTCGGACCGTTCGGCCTGTTCCAACGCGCCTTCGCGCACCGTGATGGACAAAGAGGTGCCGTCGACAGCAATTGCATCGGCGGCATCGGCACCAGCGCGCCGTGCTTCGGTAAGGATCTGATCGGAAAGATCGGAAAGAGATTGGGTCATCGGTGTTCCTTTGCTCATGCTAGAGCTAGTGCGCGGTGACCGGACCTGCAAGGGAGCACCGGCAATCGAAAAAGGGCGCGGATGTTGCCACCCGCGCCCCTGATCGTGGTTTTGGCTTAGCGTACGCGGTTGCCGTTGACGTTGACCTGACCGTTTGGCAGGACCTCGACATCAATCGCCATCTGGTCGTCACCGGTTGAACGGGCAAACATGCCCATCATCATACGGGGGCCCATCACGTCCTGTTCGGGCACAAGGCCCATAGCAACAAGATTATCCAAAAGCGCGTTCAGCCCCGTGATTTCAAAGGTGGCATCACCTTCTGGACGCGGCAGCGGTGCAAAGCTTTGCGTGTCTTCGTTGTCGAAAGAAAACGCTCCCGTGCCGGTGAAAAGCGCGCCTGCCGCAGCAATCCGCAAGGTATCAAGGCTTAGCGTGCTCAATTCAAACGGGACTTCGTTGCTTTCGTACATATCTGCCTGCGCGGGATCGAGCATGTCAAACAGCGCGCGCGCCGTTCCGGTCAGCGCGATTTGCAGGGTGGCCGGTTCGCGTGACAGGACCTTAGCGGGATCAAACATGTTCCAGATGTCATCGCCGACGACCAGATCAATGAGGTTGAACTTGAAGCCATAGTCGGCCGGTTCCTCTGTCACGCCGACCGGCATGCGAAAGCCGGTGCCGTATTCGGCCATGGTCATTTCGATCATCATGGGAAAGTCACTGCTTTGGAGGTTCACAGCAAGGTTGGTCGTGTTGGATTCGTAGGCGGCAGTGCGATCATTCAACTCACCGGTGAGGATGACAGAGCCGGTACTGACGGACCCTGCCATTTGGTCACCCTCGGCGTTCACATCAAAAACGTAATCGGCGCTATCGATCACATAGCCCCCCGCAAGCGAGAACCCGTTTACAAACAGATCATCAGGGTCTGACATATCAGCGTCCAGCGGCATCGCGACCTCGGTTTGGGTCCGCATTCCGTTAATCTTGGCACCCGCCGTGATGTATTCGCCAGCGCTGCCGGGCAATTCGAAATCAACAAGAAGGTCGACTGATCCGATTGTCGCATCGCTGGAGATATTGCGCATCTCGTCGCTTGTGATGTTATAGTTGCCCTTCAGATCGCGCGCGATGAGGCTTGCATCGCCGGTGAATGTCACGTCGCCGTCAACCAAATCCTGAAATGCGATGGTGTAGCTATCCGCAGAAACGGCATAATCCATATCGTCCGCATCGCCGCTGACCAGCATTTCAAAGTTGCTTTGGTCGATCTGGATGTTGATCACCACGCCGTCTTCACTGGTGACCGTCAGCGGAAAACTGTCGTCCATGGTGACACGCACTGATCCGTCGGCTTGCTCATTGAAATTTACATCACCAAGAATGGTGTCAATGGTGACCTCTTCATCTGAAAATGACAGGGCCAGATCGCGGATCGTGACCGTCCCGCTGGAGGTTTCTTCGGCGCCAATAGAAATGTTTTCTTCGCCATAGATGGAGAGCTGTTCTTTCCAGTCCTCCCAGACCTGAGCCGCCGTCAGTTCCGCGTGCGCAGCCGAGCCGGCAAACAAAGCCACAGCACAGACAGCACTGCGCAATGCGAATGAATTGGTCATAATGTCCCTTCCGATATATATCTTTCGAACCTGAGCGGCGCTTCCTATGCTAGCCCCTGCGTTCGACACTACAAGCCACTAAGTAGCGACCCGTTGAACCAATCGAAAGGGACAGGAATGAAAAACATCAGTATGGCCGGAAAAACGGCGCTTATCACAGGGGCCAGCCGCGGCATCGGGGCTGCGGCTGCGCGTGCTTTTGCCGATGCGGGCGCGAATGTGGTCCTTGCTGCGCGCAGTCAGGACGCCATCAGCCATATCGCAAAGGAAATCGGTGAAAATGCGATGGCCGTGTCCTGTGACGTGTCCAGCTATGAGGCGGTCAGGGATACGGTTGCGAAAACGGTCGCGCGGTTCGGTCAGTTGGACGTTCTGATCAACAATGCAGGCGTCGTCGATCCGATCGGGCACTTGCAGGATACGGACCCTGCGGTCTGGGGGCAGACGATTGATATCAACCTCAAGGGCGTGATGTACGGCCTGCACGCCGCCATGCCCGGTATGATCGCCCAAGGCGGCGGGACGATCATTAACATCTCGTCGGGGGCCGCACATGGTCCGGTCGAAGGCTGGTCGGCCTATTGCAGCTCCAAGGCGGGGGTCTACATGCTGACCCGCGCTGCCGACAAAGAGGCGCGCGACAAAGGCATCCGCGTGCTGGGCCTGTCACCGGGGACCGTCGCAACCCAGATGCAGCGCGAGATCAAGGCTTCGGGGATCAACCCGATCAGCCAGTTGGACTGGTCCGCTCATATTCCCCCCGAATGGCCCGCACAGGCGCTTTTATGGATGTGCACCGCCGAGGCCGACGCCTATCTGGGCGACGACGTCAGCCTGCGCGAGGAAAACATCCGCAAAGCGGTGGGTCTGGTATGATCCGCTGCGACCAGAACGGCGACACATGGACCGTCACGATTGACCGGCCCGACAAGGCCGGTGCGCTGACCCGCGAGATGCTGACAGAGCTTGCAGATATTGCCAGTGCGGCGTCCGCGGCGAAACTTTTCATTCTGACGGGCACAGGGTCCGTGTTCAGCGCGGGTGCCGATCTGGATGCCGCGCGTGCCGGTCTTGCCACCGATCCGGTTTGGGAAAGGCTTTCATCCGCGATCGCCGCCTTGCCGGGGCTGAGTATTGCCGCGCTGAACGGCACTGTTGCGGGTGGTGCTTTCGGGATGGTTCTGGCGTGTGATCTGCGCATCGCCGTGCCGCAGGCAAAGTTCTTTTATCCGGTGATGAAACTGGGCTTTCTGCCGCAGCCTTCGGACCCCCCGCGCCTGCGGCAGCTTGTCGGACCTGCGCGGGCCAAATGCATC
>JBFEQR010000100.1:0-7247 GCA_041549425.1 Yoonia sp.
CTGATCGTGGGTCACATAGATCATTGTCGTCGCGAGCTTTTTGTGCAGCTCGGAAATTTCCATACGCATCCCGACCCGCAAGGCCGCATCAAGGTTTGATAGCGGTTCGTCAAACAAAAAGGCGGAAGGTTCACGCACAATCGCACGGCCAATCGCCACGCGCTGGCGCTGGCCACCCGACAACTGACCCGGACGGCGGTCAATGTAGTCGGTCAGGTTCAGGACCTCGGCTGCGGCATTCACGCGGCGGTCGATCTCGGGCTGATCCATCTTGGCCATGCGCAACGGAAAGGCGATGTTCTTGCGCACCGTCATATGCGGATAAAGCGCGTAGGACTGGAACACCATGGCAAGGCCACGTTTGGCGGGCACCAGATCGGTGGCGTCCTTGCCGTCGATCTCGATATAGCCGCTGGTGATATCCTCTAGCCCTGCAATCAGGCGTAGCAGGGTGGATTTACCACAGCCGGACGGGCCGACGAAGACAGTGAACTCGCCATCTTCGATCGTCAGGTCCAGGGGTGGAATGACCTGCACATCACCAAAAGACTTGGTCACCTGTTTGAGTTGGATTTGTCCCATGTGTCACGTCCTTTTTGTTGCCCTATCGCTTTGCTGCTTGAGGGCTTTATTTCACCGCGCCGAATGTCAGGCCGCGGACAAGTTGTTTCTGGCTGAACCAGCCAAGGATGAGGATCGGCGCAATCGCCATGGTCGAAGCCGCACTGAGTTTGGCAAAGAACAAACCCTCGGGGCTGGAATAGCTGGCAATGAACGCCGTCAGGGGGGCCGCATTGACCGCCGTCAGGTTGAGTGTCCAGAAGGCCTCGTTCCACGCCAGAATGAAGTTGAGCAACATGGTGGACGCAATGCCGGGAATTGCCATCGGCGTCAGCACATAGATCAGTTCCTGCCGCAATGTGGCGCCATCCATGCGGGCGGCCTCAAGGATTTCACCGGGGATTTCCTTGAAATAGGTGTACAGCATCCAGACGATAATCGGCAGGTTGATCAGCATCAGCACGATGACCAGTCCCGCGCGGCTGTCCAGCAGACCCAGTTCGATGAACAGCAGATAGATCGGGTACAGAACGCCCACCGCTGGCAGCATCTTGGTGGACAGCATCCACAGCAGGATATCCTTGGTCCGTTTGGACGGCACAAAGGCCATCGACCACGCCGCAGGGATTGCGATGGCACAGCCGATGATCGTGGAAAGCCCCGCGATAATGATCGAGTTCCACAGGAAGCGGCCATAGTCCGACCGCTCCATCACGATGCGGTAGTTTTCCAGCGTCCAGTCAAAGCCCAGAAAGATCGGCGGGGCGGCGATGGCCTGTGCTTCGGATTTGAAACTGGTCAGGATCGTCCAGAGGATCGGAAAGAACAGCAGCAGGCCAATCGCCCAGGCGGCGGTTGTGTAGATGATCTTCCGGCGGGGTGTAACAGCGCGTGCCATAATCTTAATCCAGGTTCTTGCCGACGATCCGCATCAGGAAGATCGCGACGATGTTTGCAAGGATGATGGCGTAGACACCACCGGCGGAACCCAAGCCAACGTTCTGGCTTTCCAGAACACGTTGGAAGATGAGGTAGGACAGCGTGCGGGTGCCGAAGGCGCCGCCTGTTGTCACGAAAATCTCGGCGAAGATGGCCAGCAGAAAGATTGTCTGGATCAGGATCACAATGGTGATCGCGCGGCTGAGGTGCGGCAGGACAATATACCAGAACCGCTTGAGGATAGGCGCGCCATCCATTTCGGCCGCTTCAAGTTGTTCGCTATCAAGCGACTGCACCGCAGTCAGCAGGATCAGTGTTGCAAACGGCAGCCACTGCCAGCTGACGATCATGATGATCGAGGGCAGCGAGGCATCGGAAAGCCAGCTGACCGGATCGGCCCCGAAGAACCGCCACAGATGGGCAAAAAGGCCGTTCACGGGGTCCATGAACATGTTTTTCCACACCAGCGCAGACACGGTGGGCATGACAAAGAATGGAGCGATGACAAGGATACGGACAACGCCTTGTCCCCAGATCGGCTGATCCAGCAAAAGCGCGATCAGGATACCGAAGACAACGGTGATGGCCAGCACGCCAAGGACGATCACAAGGGTGGTCTGGACCGACGGCCAGAACGCGCTTGAGGTGACAAAACGGGTGTAGTTGTCAAATCCGGCCCAGCCTTGGTCGCCGCCACGCAGCGGCAGGTAGACCCGGAAAGAGAACCAGAGCGTCATAATCAGGGGCACCAGCATCCAGCCCAAGAGCAGGACCACAGCAGGTGCCATCATTAGTCTGGCAGCGGATCGGGAAGCTTTGGTCGCCATTGGGATGCATCTCCTCTGGTCACAGGTAGCGTAGAAGTCGCACCCTGATGTCAGGTCATTTATAGTTCAGGGGGAGCGACGGACCAAGGGGCGGCTATTTGGTGCCGCCCCAAGGCTCGGGAGGAGTGCTTAGCGGTAGCCAGCAGCTTCCATGACTTCGTTCGTGATGGCCTGCGCCTTGGCAAGCGCCTCTTCTACGGTCTGCTGACCTGCATAAGCGGCCGAGAATTCCTGGCTGACTTCTGTTGCCATGCCTGCGAATTCAGGGATCGCGACGAACTGGATGCCGACATAAGGCACTGGCTTAACAGTCGGATTTGTCGGGTCAGCGGCGTTGATGCTGTCCAGTGTCATCTGTGCAAATGGCACCGCCTGATACTCGGGTGTTTCGTACAGCGATGTACGCGCACCCGGAGGCACATTTGCCCAGCCTTCGTTGGCGGCTACCAGCTCGATGTAGTCCTTGGATGTGGCCCACTCGATGAACTGCTTGGCTGCGTCTTCCTGCTGTGTACCGGCAGGAATTGCCAGTGCCCAAGCCCAGAGCCAGTTTGCACGCTTTTCAACGCCTTCGGCATTTGGTGCCAGTGCAAAGCCAACGCTGTCAGCAACGGTGGAATCGTCACCCGTGACAAAGGATGCCGCAACAGTCGCGTCAATCCACATGCCGCACTTGCCCTGGTTGAACAGTGACAGGTTTTCGTTAAAGCCGTTGGTGGCGTAACCCTCAGGACCGTAGTCGTTCATCAGGTTAACGTAAAAGTTCAGGGCATCTGCCCACTCTGGCTGGTCGAACTGTGCGTTCCAGTCCTCGTCAAACCAGCGCGCGCCGAAAGAGTTGCCGGTGACAGTGATAAAGGCACCGCCCTCACCCCAACCGGCCTTGCCGCGCAGGCAGATGCCGTTGATTTCGTTCGCCGGATCGTCCATCGCAGCCGCTGCTTCGCGGATGAACTGCCATGTCGGTGCTGTCGGCATTTCCAGACCGGCTTTTTCCATCAGGTCAGTGCGATACATAACCATCGAGCTTTCGCCATAGAAAGGTGCCGCATAAAGTGTGCCGTCGTGGGACAGGCCGTTGCGCATGGCGGGCAGAATGTCGTCCACGTCATATTCGGCGGACAGATCATCCAGCGGGACCAGCCAGTCGTTGGCGCCCCAGATCGGTGTCTCGTACATGCCGATTGTCATGATGTCGAACTGACCACCTTTGGTGGTGATGTCGGTTGTGACGCGCTGGCGCAGAACGTTTTCTTCCAGCGTGACCCACTCGACGTTGATGCCGGTCTGTTCGGTGAATACGTCGGTGTAGCCCTGCATACGGATCATGTCGCCGTTGTTGACCGTCGCGATCGTGATCGTTGGTGAATGGGCATCTGCGAATGCGCTACCTGCTGTAATCAGCGTAAGCGCGGTCGCAGCACGAAGTGTGCTCTTCAAAGACATCCGGTGTTCCTCCCTGTTGGATGTGATGCCTTAACGCTAGATGAATGCACGACGCGGCGTCAACAAATAATTTACGCGCGTAAAGTATTTGGTGGTCAGGCGGAATCTCTCAGGATCAGCTTTCCCTCTAATCTTGTGCTTTTCCAAGGCTCTACGTGACCATCAATCGCCGCAAGAAGGGTGATCGCAGCGTGTTTCGAGACAGCATCATAGTCATGCGAGATCGTCGTCAGGGGCGGGCAAGTATAGCGGGAATGCGGATGCCCGTCCTGTCCGGCGACGCGAATCGCACAATCGGGGGTGCGCCCGACCTTGATCCCCTGTTCGTAGCAGGCGGTCAAAAGCCCGATCGCCAGCCGGTCGTTGCTGCACAGAATTGTATTCGTCGGGAACTGTTTGTTTGACAGGGCCTGATGCCCCCCGACGCGTCCGATTTCCTCGAATGACCATCCTTCGCCCTCGACCGAGATGACATGGGGTTCATGCCCGAATGCAGTCATCGCATCCAAGTAGCTTTGCCGCCGCCGGTGCGCATTCGGGTTCGCCGGTGTCTTCATCTCGAAGAAACAGGGCGGTTCGCCGGTGCGGCACAGGTAGTCGGTGATATGCGATGTGAATTGAAAGTTGTCCGAGCCGACAAAAGCAATCCCGAGCTCGTCCACGCTGCTGTCGAAGATCAGGGTCGGAACGTCATCGCAGAATTTCTTCAGGGCGTCACGGTGCGATGCGCGCCCCAAAGGGGCAAGCAGGACGCCCGCCGGTTTGAGGGATCGCAAACTCTCGAGGACTTCGACTTCCAGATCGGGGTCACCATGCGCGCTGAACAGGGTGGGCCGATATCCCGCATCAATACAACGTTGTTCAAGATTGCGCGCGATCTCTGCAAAATAGGGGTCGGAAAGCAGCGGGACCACAATGCCGACATTCTTGGTCAGCTTGCGGTTCTGGTTCATCGCAAAGATGTTGGGGCGATAATCGTACCGCTCCAGCGCCTCTTCGATCCGCGCGCGCGTCGATTTCCGCACGCTTTCGGGATTATGGAAATACTTCGAAACGGTCGGGCGAGAGATCCCGCTGATCGCCGAGAACTCTTCCATGTTCTTGATCTTGTGTTCTGGCACGCGTCACCGTTTCGTCAATTGTTTGCATTCATCTTTTACATTTCAAACAAATTCTTTGCGCGCGTCAAGAATTTGATGTGCCATGGGCCCCTGTTCTACGCGGCAGGGACGTCAATTCCGCCGATCTCTGACAGCAGCGCAAGCACGGTATCGGTGCCTTTGTTTGCTTTCAGACTGGTGAAAACAAAGGGTTTGCCTGCGCGCATCCGCGTTGCATCCCGTTCCATGACATCCAGTGACGCGCCCACATGGGGGGCCAGATCGACCTTGTTGATTACCAGAATGTCGGATTTGGTGATGGCAGGTCCGCCCTTGCGCGGGATTTCCTCGCCTGCCGCGACGTCGATGACATAGACCGTCACATCGGCCAGTTCAGGGCTGAAAGTTGCCGACAGGTTGTCGCCACCGCTTTCGATCAGCACGACATCAAGATCGGCATGGCGGGCGCGCATTTCGGCAATAGCGGCAAGATTGATGGAGGCGTCTTCGCGGATCGCGGTATGGGGGCAGCCGCCGGTTTCCACCCCGATCACGCGGTCCTGTGGCAGGATTTGCATCCGCATCAGGGCTTCGGCGTCTTCCTGCGTGTAGATATCATTTGTGATCACGCCAATTGAAACCTGCGGATGCAATAGCCGCGCCAAGGCCGCGGTCAGCGTTGTTTTTCCGGCCCCGACAGGGCCGCCAATTCCGATGCGCAATGGTCCGTGCAACGATGCCATCTGTGATCCTTTCAAGTCCGGAAGATGCGTGAATACTGGGTCTCGTGCTGCATCGCGGCGATGTCAGACAGCCATGTATTGCTGTGCAGGTCCGCCAGTGTTGCCCCCTTCAGCGCAGAGGCCACAGCCGCGCATTTCGGCTTGAGCGCGGTTTGCACCTTTTGCCCGTCTACCTGTCCCAGCGGGACAAGGCGCATTGCCGCTGCCGTCAGGTTGGACACGAAGGCCTGCAGATAAACCGCCGTTGTCAGTTCCACATCCAACGACATGGCGCGGGCCACATGCCCGATGGCGACAGGATAGCATAGCTGCGGCAGATCAAGGTCCCACACGGCCTTGACGGTATCGCAAAAGGCAGCACCTTGCAGGTCTGTTTCCCTCAGGCGCTCTGCGGATGCGGCAAAGGCGCGGGCTTGGGCGTCCAGCATCGCCAGATCGTCCGGCGCGGTCTCATACGCGATGTTGACCAGCACCGCATCGGCGCGGCCACTGCCCATCTGCACAAGGTCCGACAGCCACGCCTCTAGCGTCGCGGCAGAGGTGATCGTTTGCGCTTCGACCGCGGCCTCAACCCCGTGCGAGTAAGCAAAGGCACCGACGGGAAACGCGGGCGACAAAAGTTGCGTCAATGTCAGGAAATCAGTGTTCATGGGCTGTTGCCCCATGTTCATGTGAATGGGTGCGCCCATGCCCGTATGCGCCGCCTTCGGGTGTAAAGGGTTCGCTGACCGGCACAACCTGCGCGCCCAGATGTTCAAGCATGTGCCCGATGACCGGATCATTCTGGATCAGAATGCGCTTTGCCTCGATCTGGCAAGGCGTGTGCCGGTTGCCGATATGCCACGCCAGTTGCACAAGATCACCGGTCACTTGCAGCAAAGGTTCTTCTGCGGCGATCACCTCGATCAGACGGCCGTCGGTCAGTTCAAATGCATCGCCGTGATCCAGCGACGTCGTATGCGCCAGATCCACCAGCAGCGTCTCATCATGCGCCGTCGTCAGCACTTTGCGCCGCAAGAACCGTTCATCATAGGTCAGAACACAGACCTCGAACGCACCCGACCATGTGCCTGCCTTGGCAATCCGGTGAGAGGTATAATCAGCCATCAGAACAGGAAATACCGCTGTGCCATCGGCAATTCGGAGGCAGGTTCGCAGGTCAGAAGCTCGCCATCTGCGCGGACTTCGTAGGTTTCGGGGTTCACCTCCATCTGCGGTGTGGCTGTGTTAAGGACCAGATCGGATTTCCCGATGTTACGCGTGTTTTCCACGGCCACCGTTTGCTTGGCCAGTCCCAGCTTGTCGCGGATCCCGTCCGCCTGTGCCGCAGCCGACACGAAACACACCGCCGAATGTTCAACCGACCGCCCGAAGGCGCCGAACATCGGACGTGAATAGACCGGCTGAGGCGTTGGAATGGACGCGTTAGGGTCACCCATTTGTGCGCAAACGATTGTGCCCGCCATCAATACCATTTCCGGCTTTACGCCAAAGAACGCAGGGTTCCATAGCACCAGATCGGCGCGCTTTCCTTCCGCGATACTGCCGATTTCGGCGCTGATGCCGTGGGCAATGGCCGGATTGATCGTGTATTTCGCAATATAGCGCCGCACGCGGAAATTGTCGTTTTC
>JBFEQR010000101.1:0-7192 GCA_041549425.1 Yoonia sp.
ACGGGGTGTGCCTGACGGTGATCGCGCTGGGCACTGAACCGCAGAACTGGTTCGACGTGGAAATCTCGGCGGAGACTGTGGGTGCCACCAATGTGGGTGGCTGGCAGGTTGGTACGCGGCTGAATTTGGAACGCGCGCTCAAGGTCGGCGATGAACTGGGCGGGCATATCGTGTCGGGGCATGTAGACGGTGTGGCCGAGGTGGTCGATATGCGTGACGAAGGCGACAGCACCCGCGTGACCTTTCGCGCACCTGAAGAGTTGGCGCGTTTCATCGCGCCCAAGGGGTCGGTCGCGCTGAATGGCACCTCATTGACGGTGAATGAGGTCAACGGCAACGACTTTGGCATCAACTTTATTCCCCACACCAAAACGGCAACCACATGGGGCGATGTCGCTGTCGGGGACAAGATCAACCTCGAGATCGACACGATGGCCCGCTATGTCGCGCGGTTGCGCGAATACGGATAAGGGCGCCATCAGGCACGGACCCAAGAAGACAGAACGTGACGCGCTGTCTGGCTCTCTTGCGCAGTGGTGGATCGTGATCCACCTTACTGCCTGCTAAGTCACTTTCCAAATCGCGCACGCTAGGCTATCTGGCTCACGAGTTATTTCGGGGAAAGACATGAGCCAGAATTTCGAAACGCCCGGTCAGGTCGAACAGGATTGGTCCGACGCGATCAGCAAGATCGAAGAGATCATCGAAGACGCCCGTAATGGCCGTATGTTTGTTCTTGTCGATCACGAAGACCGCGAAAACGAAGGCGACTTGGTTATCCCCGCCCAAATGGCCACACCGGATGCCATCAACTTTATGGCCAAACACGGTCGCGGTCTGATTTGCCTGACCCTCCCGGGCGAGCGGATTGACGCGCTGGGCCTGCCGCTGATGGCCTCGCATAACTCTTCGCGCCACGAAACCGCCTTTACCGTCAGCATTGAAGCCCGTGAAGGTGTCAGCACAGGTATTTCCGCCCATGACCGCGCGCGCACGGTTGCCGCGGCGATTGACGCCAGCAAGGGGGCAGCGGATATCGCCACACCCGGGCATGTATTCCCGCTGCGCGCGCGCGATGGCGGCGTGCTGGTCCGTGCAGGCCATACAGAGGCCGCCGTCGATATCAGCCGCCTTGCAGGGCTGAACCCGTCCGGCGTGATCTGCGAGATCATGAAAGAAGACGGCGAAATGGCGCGCCTGCCTGATCTGGTCGCCTTCGCGCAGTTGCACGGCCTCAAGATTGGCACGATCAGCGACCTGATCGCCTACCGCCGTCGCCACGACAACCTTGTGCGCGTGCGCGAAACAAGCACCATCACGTCAGA
This sequence comes from Yoonia sp., assembly GCA_041549425.1. Taxonomy (GTDB): domain Bacteria; phylum Pseudomonadota; class Alphaproteobacteria; order Rhodobacterales; family Rhodobacteraceae; genus Yoonia. The sequence continues at coordinate 1,326 of JBFEQR010000101.1, forward strand.
GTTCGGCGGCGAATGGGAAATGCGCATTTACACCGACGAAACCCAAGGGGCCGAGCATATCGCCCTGATCAAGGGCGACATCACTACGCCAGAGCCGGTACTGGTGCGGATGCACGCGATGGACCCGCTGCTAGACGTGCTGGGCGCAGGCCCGCGCGGGCGACGCAATGAATTTGGCGACGCAATGAACCTGATCGCAGCCGAAGGGCGGGGCGCGCTGGTGTTGTTGCGTGATGTGCATATGAAACTAGACCCGACGGAAGAGGCCTCGCCGCAGACGCTGCGCCAATACGGGCTGGGTGCGCAGATCCTGTCGTCGCTGGGTTTGCATGACATCGAACTGCTGACGAATTCACCGAAGCCCAAGGTCGTGGGCCTTGACGCCTACGGGTTGGAGATCGTCGGCACGCGCAAAATCTCGGAGATCGGATAATGGCCGGACCGTCCCATTACATCATGCCTTTGCCACAGTTCGACAAGCCGGTGAAAATCCTGATTGTCGCCTCGCCTTACTACAAGGATATTTCCGACAACCAGATCGCAGGCGCCAAGGCCGAAATCGAAAAGGCAGGCGCCACTTGGGAGCTTGTCGAAGTACCCGGCGCGCTGGAAATTCCAACGGCGATCGGCATTGCAGAACGCATGAGCAATTTTGACGGCTATGTCGCCCTTGGCTGCGTGATCCGTGGCGAGACGACGCATTATGATACCGTCTGCAATGACAGCAGCCGTGCAATCCAGTTGCTGGGGCTGCAGGGGCTGTGCATCGGCAATGGTATCCTGACCGTGGAAAACCGCGCCCAAGCCGAAGTGCGTGCCGATCCTGCCAAAATGAACAAAGGTGGTGGTGCGGCTGCTGCGGCCTTGCACCTGATCGCGCTGGCCCGTAAGTGGAGCAAGGCCGAGAAGGGCGTGGGGTTTGCCCGCGAAATTCTGATGGCCGGTGACACAGAGAACAAGACACGCGGATGACCATTTCAAACAACCAGTTGCGCAAGATGAAATCGGCAGCACGGCTTTACGCGGTGCAGGCCCTTTTTCAGATGGAAGCTGCGGGTCAGACCGTGGATGCGGTCAAGCGCGAGTTCGAGGACCATCGCTTTGGGGCCACCTATGAAGAGGGTGAGATGGCCGAAGGGGACATCGATACGTTTCGGGCGTTGGTCGAAAAAGCGGTCGATGAGCAGGCGAAGATCGACCAGATGACAGATCGCGCCTTGGTCGCGAAATGGCCGATTGCGCGGATTGATCCCACATGGCGCGCGTTGTTTCGGGCCGCAGGCGCAGAGCTTGCGATGAAAAACACACCCCCCAAGGTCGTGATCTCCGAATTTGTGAGTGTGGCAGAGGCGTTTTCTGCGGATAACAAAGAGCCCAAATTCGTGAATGCGGTGCTGGACCACATGGCGCGCGAAGCCCAACCAGAGGCGTTCGGCGGCTAGGGCGCATTGTATTTTTCCGTCAGAGTCCTACTTTTAAAGGCATGAGCGGATCAATGAACCATAAACCGGAACCCGACCTGATGCGGCTTTACCTGCGCCATTGTGCGATCGGTTTTTTGCTGTCTGCGGTCTTTGTCGGTCTGCTTCTTGCCTATGATGTTGTCGGATTGCGCGGTCTGGTCATGGGATCGGATGTGGGTTGGCTCGCGGTTTTCCTTTTGTGGTTTTTTCACGGGACGGTCTTTGGCAGCGTACAATTTGCCATTGTTCTGATGCTGGATGCAGATGACGACGACAATGATGATGGACCGCGGCGGGGCATGCTGGTGCCCGTGCGGGTGCCTGCAAAAGCCAAAAGCGGCGCAGTTTCTGCGCGCTGATACTTCATTTGCCTGTGGAAAGTGACGGGAACCACGGCAACCGTAGAGGTAACTAATCCCGAGGACCTGTATATACAGGTGGGCGCCAGGTAATCAGACCAGGGTCAGAACAGAGCCAGCTCCCTCGGATTTGCTTAAGGCCACTGGATTTGTACCTATGGTATACGAGAAGCGCAGAACCCGTCAAAGCACACGTAGGGGGCGCAGGTTCGAAGGGCAAGGGTGTTCCGGCGTATTATTCCGCAGGTTCGGGGCGCAGCAGCCACCCATCAGGTCCGACCAATTCAGCCGGTGCATAGGCCAACAAAACGCGTTCGGCGATGCCGATGAAAAGAAGGGCCATTGAAACTTCGAAAAAGCTGATTGTAGAAAAAATCGTCATACTCATTTCCCTTCTGTTTACAAAACTAACGTACGGGGCAATGCGGTCCAAAACGTGACCCCGCAAAGGCATTTCGATCATTTGCGACTGAAAGCTGCCAGATTTCCGCCGCAAAATGACACATTTTCGGCATGTTTCCGCCGAGAGGATTTGGGGCAAGTTGCTGAAATAAATTGGTTAATTCTACGCAAGAGAATTCCCGCTCATATCAAATGCCGCTTTGTGTGGTTTTGGCGGGGCGTCAGATTTCGCAAGACGCCGACAACTTGCGACTGATTCCTCTTGAATTTTGTTCACCTATTGTTCAGGTTTTGACGCATGTCCGATGATCTTTCTCTTCGTCCCCTCATGCCCGGCCAGCTTTTGGCCCGTGGCGTATCGCGCGCTATGCGCAGCCATGACTTTGTCACGGTCGAGGAATTGACGCCTACATCAGGACTGCGGGTGGATGTGATGGCGATGGGGCCGAAAGGTGAAATCTGGATCGTCGAATGCAAGTCGAGCCGCGCTGATTTCCGGTCGGATCAGAAATGGCAGGGATATCTGGAATGGTGTGACCGGTTCTTTTGGGCAGTCGACAGCGACTTTCCGACAGAACTTTTGCCCAATGACACCGGCCTGATCCTTGCCGATGCCTATGACGCCGAGATCGTCAGGATGGGGCCAGAGGTGAAACTGGCGCCCGCGCGGCGCAAGGTGATGGTGCAGAAATTCGCGCGCCATGCGGCGATCAGGGCGCAAGCGGCCCGTGACCCGGGATTTATCAGCGCTTTTTGACGGCGCGCGCTGCGATGGCTGCGGCTTTGATTTCGTCCGCGATTTCTTCGGCTTCTTCGGGATCGAAATCCATCGGGATTTCGATGCCTGCCCCTTCGATAAAGATACGCACCATACCCAGTTCGGTCGGACCGATCTGCATGTTTGCTTCGATGTCGCTTTCGCTATTGATGCCCATGATCATTCCCTCGGGTTTCGGCCTATGTGCTTACGCAGGGCAGGGTTGCTTTGCAAGGGGGGGGCTGTAAAGCTGGACAGATGTCGTTTGCGTTGCGCCCGTTCCGATCAGATGATGCCGGTTGGCTGGTTGCCCAGCATGCCGCGCATTACAGCCAAGCCGAGGGTTTCGACGCCACCTTTGGCCCGCTTGTGGCGGGTATCGTTGATGCGTTTGTCCGCAACCATGATCCTGCGTGCGAAGCCGGATGGATCGCGCATCAGGGGGACAGGCGGCTGGGATCGATCTTTTGTGTCCGTCTGGACGAAACCACAGCCAAATTGCGGCTGTTCTATGTTGCAGCCCCCGCACGCGGGACCGGTGTCGCACAGGCTTTGCTGGATACCTGTCTGGGATTTGCCGCGGCGCGCGGCTATTCGGGGATGGAGCTTTGGACCCATGAAAGCCACCGCGCGGCAGGCGCTATCTACCGGCGCAACGGATTTGTCAGAACTGCCGCCGAGCCTGTGCATTCCTTCGGGGTCGATCTGATCGAAGAGACTTGGCAGATTGCGTTTTGAAGGTCTTGCAATCACAGGCTCTTGCAGCTAAATCCCCGCTTGTGCCGCCTTAGCTCAGTTGGTTAGAGCGCTTGATTGTGGATCAAGAGGTCCCTGGTTCGAGACCAGGAGGTGGTACCACTCCTTCCTTCTTGGTGCGCACTGCAAGTTGTAAGCGGTGGTCTGTGTTGTACGAACAGGAGCCTCCGGCGGGAGTTTGGAAGGGCAAGATGATAGAACAGGTTGTCTTTGAGATTGCGCCGGCACCGCCGCCACGTCTGGACAAGGCGCTGAGCCGCGATGTGCCAAGCGATGCAGCCTTGAGCCGGTCGCGTCTGGCCAAGCTGATTGCCGATGGTGCTGTGCAGGTAGACGGTGTTGTCGTCACCGATCCGCGTTTTCGTGTCAGCGCTGGTGCGCAGATCACTGTGCAGGTTGCTACCGCGGCAGAAAGCCATATCGGTGCCGAAGATATCCCCCTTGATGTTGTTTATGAGGACGACGATCTGATCGTTGTCAACAAGCCCAGCGGCATGGTTGTCCATCCCGCCCCCGGCACACCCGGGGGGACGCTGGTCAATGCTTTGATCCATCATTGCGGGCAGACCCTGTCCGGTGTCGGCGGGATGAAGCGTCCCGGCATTGTCCACCGGATCGACAAGGAAACCACCGGTTTGCTGGTGGCGGCCAAATCGGATCGCGCGCATCATCATCTGGCCGACCAGTTTGCGGCCCATACTGTCGCGCGCCGCTATCTGGCGGTGTGTTATGGCGTGCCCGACCAGAACGATCCGCGTTTGCGCGGCATCAAGGGGACGTCCTTCGAGCCGGGCAATATCCTGAAGGTGCAGACCTTTCTGGGCCGCCACCGGACAGACCGCCAACGGCAGGCCGTGTCGTTCACCACAGGCCGCCATGCCGTGACGCGCGCGCGCATTGTCGCCCCTTTGGGCCATCCACCCTGTGCGGCATTGATCGAATGCTGGCTGGAGACCGGCCGCACCCATCAGATCAGGGTGCATATGGCCCATTGTGGACATGCCCTGATCGGTGATCCTGCCTATGGCGGGCGGCGCAAACTTTCGCCCAAGGCGATCGGAGAGGCGGGCGTTGCCGCTGTTTCCGGCTTTGGCAGGCAGGCTTTGCATGCGGCTACATTGGGCTTTGTCCATCCTGTCAGCGGTGAATTTCTTGAATTCGAGGCCCCGTTGCCGCCTGACATGACAGAGCTTTTGCGTGGATTGGGCGCAGAGCTCTGAAATATTCAATCCCATGTGCGTGAGTGCACGGATATTCCTCTCGCAAAACTGAACTGAACAGTTCATATTGTGTTTACGGAAAACGCATAAGCTGCTCTTGAAAGCCGCCATGCAGTATCCCATATGCATGTTAAGCCTTTATACATAGGAGGGCAGAGACAGTGAGTAATTATAAGAATTTGCCAGCACCATCCCCTGAAGGTGGGCTGAACCGCTATATGCAAGAGATCCGCAAGTTCCCCATGCTGGAGCCCGAAGAAGAATACATGCTGGCCAAGCGCTGGGTGGATCATGAAGACACCGAGGCGGCCCATAAGATGGTCACGTCGCACCTGCGATTGGCGGCCAAGATTGCCATGGGTTACCGCGGCTACGGTCTGCCGCAGGCCGAGGTGATTTCGGAGGCCAACGTCGGTTTGATGCAGGCGGTGAAACGCTTTGACCCTGAAAAGGGCTTTCGTCTGGCGACCTATGCCATGTGGTGGATCAGGGCGTCGATTCAGGAATATATCCTGCGGTCATGGTCGCTGGTGAAACTTGGCACGACCTCTGCGCAGAAAAAGCTGTTCTTTAACCTGCGCAAAGCCAAAAACCGGATTGGTGCGCTTGAAGATGGTGATTTGCGTCCTGAAAACGTGGCCCGCATCGCCAATGATCTTGGCGTGACGGAAACCGAAGTCATTTCGATGAACCGGCGTTTATCGGGCGGTGATGCGTCCCTGAACGCGACGGTCAGCGCTGATGGCGAAGGGGCTGCGCAGTGGCAGGACTGGCTCGAGGATGAAAGCGCGAACACGGCTGCCGATTACGAGGCGAGCGATGAGCTGGAAGCGCGTCGCGAACTGCTGGCCGAGGCGATGGGCGTTCTGAACGACCGCGAAAAAGATATTCTGATGCAGCGCCGTTTGTC
>JBFEQR010000102.1:0-7135 GCA_041549425.1 Yoonia sp.
CCATCAGCGGCAAGGCCAACGGTCTGGCGGAAGACTTCGAACAATTCGCGGCCCACGCCTGTGCCATTGTCGGTCAGATCGGCGGTGGCGGGGGTGCGCGTGCTCAGGTCCACGTCCTTGACTGTGATGGTGCCGGTTGTGGCGTCAAGGCGGATGATATCGCCATCCTGCACACAGGCAATCGGTCCGTTGTCGGCGGCCTCGGGGCAGACGTGGATGGCAGAGGGCACCTTGCCCGATGCACCCGACATGCGCCCGTCGGTCACCAGCGCAACCTTGAGCCCGCGATCCTGTAGAACGGCCATTGTCGGTGTCAGGCCGTGCAATTCGGGCATACCGTTGGATTTGGGTCCCTGAAAGCGCACGACGATCACTGTGTCTTGGGTGAATTCGCCGTTCTGGAAGGCTGCTTTCACGGCTTCCTGCGTGTGGAACACGCGTGCAGGTGCCTCGACGATGTGACGCTCGGGTGCCACGGCAGAGGTCTTGATCACACCGCGCCCCAGATTGCCCGAAAGCTGCACCAGACCACCCTGCGGTTGGAACGGGTCACTGGCAGGACGCAGGATTTTTTCATTGAGCGACTTGCCCGCACCGGGGGCATAATGCACGCGGCCATCCACCAGCTTTGGTTCCTGACTGTAACGTTCCAGCCCGCCACCACCGACGGTCTTGGTGTCATCATGCAAAAGACCTGCGTTGAGCAGTTCCGAGATCATGTAGCCAAGCCCGCCTGCAGCATGGAAATGGTTCACATCCGCCAGACCGTTGGGATAGACCTTGGCCATCAGGGGGGTGACCGCCGACAGATCGCTGAAATCCTGAAGATCAAGGATGACACCTGCAGCCTTGGCCATGGCGGGCAGGTGAATGACCAGATTGGTCGAACCGCCGGTGGCCATCAGGCCCACGATGCCGTTCACAAAGGCTTTTTCATCCAGAATATCGCAAACAGGTGTGTATTGATTGCCAAGTGCGCTGATTTGCAGGGCCCGTTCGGTGGCGGCAACGGTCAGGGCGTCGCGCAAAGGTGTGCCGGGATTGACGAAGGATGCGCCGGGCAGGTGCAGGCCCATGAATTCCATCAGCATCTGATTGGAATTGGCGGTGCCATAAAAGGTACAGGTGCCGGGGCCGTGGTAGGATGCCATCTCGGCCTTCATCAGCTCATCGCGGCCGATGTTGCCCTTGGCGAATTCCTGACGCACGCGGGCCTTTTCATCATTTGGCAGGCCGGACACCATCGGACCCGCAGGCATGAAGATGCCGGGGATATAGCCAAAGGTCGCGGCGGCCATCACAAGGCCCGGCACAATCTTGTCGCAGACGCCAAGGTAGACCGCGCTGTCAAACACGTTGTGCGACAGGCCAACACCGGCGGCCAAAGCGATGACATCACGCGAAAACAGCGACAGTTCCATGCCGGTCTGGCCTTGGGTCACACCGTCACACATGGCCGGCACGCCGCCTGCAACCTGTGCTGTCCCGCCTGCGGCACGGGCGGCGGCGCGGATCAGGTCGGGGTATTTTTCGAACGGCTGATGTGCGGATAGCATATCGTTATAGGCGGTGATGATGCCGATATTGGGGGCCTTGTCGGCAGTGAGGGTGCCTTTGTCGTCCCCCATCGCGGCATAGGCGTGGGCCTGATTGCCGCAGGTCAGATGCGACCGGCGCGGCCCTTCGGCAGCGGCACGGGCCATCGTGTCCATGTACTTGCGGCGCGGTCCTTCGGAACGGGCAATAATACGGTCAGTCACAGCGGCAATTGTCGGGTGAAGCGGCATAGCGTCCTCATTGGTTCGTTTGCGCGCGGGATAACATCATTTGTTAGCGCTAACAAGGGGGTGGCGAAAATGTCGCCGATTGCGGCGTGCTTGCCCGTATATCTGGTTAACAGGCCGGCAATCTATGTTAGCCTTCGGACAATGACACGTTATCAAGGTTTTTTCGCATGCTGCGCCGCACATTTCTGACAACATCGATCATCGCCCTTGCTGCAGGCTGTTCCGGGGGCATGATCGGGCTGGGGGGTGGCACGCCCAAGCCGGTGATGGACCGGTCCTACGACATCCGCAATCTGCAATTCAGCGGGGCAGAGGGGATCACCGTGTCAGAGGCCGAATCCTATTACCCGCAGGCCGATGTCGTGTGGCGCGGTGACCCGCCGGGTCCGCGCCTGCCGCAGATCGCAAGCATGTTCGAGGAGGCATTCGACCGCAACCAGTCTATTCTGAACGGAACGACGCCGGTGGATATCCGGATCACGCTGGTGCGCTTTCACGGGGTGACGGACCTGACACGGCTGACGGTGGGCGGGGTCTACAACATCATCTTCGACATGACCGTGATCGACGCGCGCACAGGTGCCATCATCGAGCCCGCGCGCCGGATCGAAGGCAATCTGAACGCGCCGGGTGGATCGCGCGGACAAGCCCTGATCGCCGAAGGGCAGACACAGCGGGTGCGCGTGACCGATTTTCTGGCCGGACTGTTGCGTCAGCAACTTGTCTAAAAGCCTTTGCACTGCCATGCGAAGCGGTTAGGAGGCGGGTATGACAGATACATCCCATTCCGACTTTCCCGTCGTCCGCCTGATCCCCAAAGCCGAAGCACGTGCCATCCGCCACGGCTTTCCTTGGGTCTACGCCAATGAACTGGTCCTTGACCGACGCACCCGTAAACTGGCTGCAGGCACGCTGGCAGTGCTTGAGGATGCCAACCGCACAGCCATGGGCATCGTGGCAGTCAATCCGGCCTCCAAGATCATCTGCCGGATGCTGGACCGTGATCCTGACGCGCGCATCGACCAGGACTGGTTTGCGGCGCGGCTGCAATATGCGCTGGACCACCGCGCGCGGCTTTACGAGGAACCCTATTACCGCCTGATCCATGCAGAGGCCGACGGCCTGCCCGGTGTTGTGATCGACCGCTTTGGCGATGTGGCTGTCATCCAGCCCAATGCGGCATGGGCCGATGCGCTGATCTCACCGCTTGTCGCGGCACTGCAACAGGTGACGGGGGTCAGCACGGTTATCATGAACGGCACAGGGCGTGCGCGCGGACTTGAAGGGCTGGAAGAACGCACAGAGGTGCTTGCCGGTGCTGCCCCGACGGACGCGATACCGGTGCCGATGAACGGGGCGACCTATATGGCCGATGTCATGGGCGGGCAAAAAACCGGCCTGTTCTTTGACCAGCGGCCCAATCACGCTTTTGCCGCATCCCTGTCCAAAGACGCGCGTGTGCTGGATGTTTTTGCCCATGTGGGCGGTTTCGGTCTGGCGGCTTTGGCCGGTGGGGCGGCCTCGGCGCTTGCGGTTGACGGCTCTGCCCCGGCGCTGGAACTGGCGGCAAAAGGGGCCTCCGCGATGGGGGTCTCGGACCAGTTCACAACACGCAAGGGCGATGCCTTTGACGTGCTGACCGCGCTGGCCGAAGAGGGGCAGACATTCGACGTGGTGGTCTGTGATCCGCCCGCTTTTGCGCCGTCAAAACCCACGCTTGAGGCAGGCTTGCGCGCCTATGAGCGTGTCGCACGTCTGGCCGCACCACTGGTGGCCGAGGGGGGCTATCTGATCTTGTGTTCATGTTCGCATGCGGCGGACCTGACGAAATTCCGCAATGCTTCATCCCGCGGGATCGGGCGCGGGGGGCGTCGGGGGCAGATCATCCACACAGGCTTTGCCGGACCGGATCACCCGCTTCTGCCGCATCTGGCCGAAAGCGGCTACCTCAAGGCGCTGTTCTACCGCCTATGAAGGTAATGCTCGACGCCTGCGTGCTTTACCCCACAGTGATGCGCGAGGTCCTTTTGGGCACGGCACGCGCGGGGCTCTTCGCGCCGCGCTGGTCACCGCGCATTCTGGAAGAATGGGCAAGGGCCGCCGCCAAACTGGGACCGGACCAAGAAGTCTGGGCGCGCGGCGAAATCGCCAGCCTCAGCGCGCAGTTTCCGCAAGCCTTGGTGCGCTATGACACGGCGCTCGAGCAACGCTACTGGCTACCCGATCCGGCCGACATCCACGTGCTGACCGCGGCAGCGATGGGGTCCTGCGACGGGATTTTGACCATGAACGCCAAGGATTTCCCCAAGAATATCCTCGGGGACGAAGCCCTGTTGCGCTGGGACCCTGACGGGTTTGCACTCGGTCTGTTGCGCGATGCGCCTCAGGTGGTGGGGCAGGTGGCCGATCAGGTGCTGGCAGAAGCGAACCGTTTGTCAGACACCCCGTGGACGATGCGCGCGCTGATGAAAAAAGCCCGCCTGCCACGGTTCGGCGAAGCACTCGGCTCCGACTAGACCGCTTATCATTTCGCCCTTCCAAACTCCCGCCGGAGGCTCCGGCGCAGGCAGCACAGGCCAAACGCAGTTGCAGTGCGCTCAGGCTTGCCACTTGGCTTCATTGGCTTCGATCGCGGCGATGCGTTGCTGGGTTTTGGGGTGGCTCATCATCCAGGCGGGCGTCGTGGCACCACGGGCACCGGTCAGGGTCTCGAGTTTGGTAAAGAGCGACTTTTGCGGCGCGGTGCCGATACCGGCCTTGGTCAGCAGGGCAGAGGCATAGGCATCCGCCTCGAACTCGTCCTTGCGTGACAGGCTGGCGGCCAGCAGGCTGGTCAAGGCCCCCGCAATCCACGGCCCGACACCGGGGATGAAACGCCCGATGATCATGGCAAGGGCTGTGCGCATGGCGTTCTGGCCCGAAAAATCAATCATCCGCCGCCGCGAATGGCCCAAAGCGACGTGGCCCAGCTCATGGGCAATGACGCTGGCGATTTCTTCAGAGGTGACCTCTCCGGCGCGATACTTGTCAAAGAAACCGCGTGTGATGAAAATGCGCCCGTCGGGGGCGGCAAGCCCGTTGACCGGCGCGATCTCGTAGATATGCACCTTGATCCGGTCGATATCGAGCGCCTTTGCCATGCGGTCCATCAGCACTTTGAGGATGGGATCGGCCAGTTCGGTCGATTTCGCGTCCAGCTCTTTCTGGGTGCGCCAGACCGAAAAGCGGTACATCGCGAGGCCGTAAAGCACGGCAAGAATGATGGGGGCAAGTTTGATCATATCCCTGATATGGGCGCATCATTGCCGCAGGGCAAGGCAGTGGCGATCACTTTGCACGGCGACGCTTGGCCGCATCGCGTGCGCGGCTGGCGCGGACCAGCAAGAACCCCAGTCCCGTCGCCACCACCAGTGCCGCAAGGAAACCCGACAGGCTGCTGAAAAGCGCCGAAATGGCGGTGATATTGTCCGCAAACCCGTAGCCCAGACCGACATAAAGCCCGACCCAGACGACTTCGCCCGCCATCCCCCACAGGGCAAAGCGGGGCCAGCTGAACCGCGAGATGCCGCTGACATAGTTCACATAAGGCCCCAAAGGTGCGACCAGCCAGCATGAAAAGAACACGCTGGACCCGCCCCATTTTGTCATAAAGGCCTGTGACCGGTCGCGCAGCGCGGCGCGTTTAGGGTTTTTGCCCAGCCAGTCGCTCAGCCGGACACCCAGACGGCGCGCAATCCAGTACCCCAGATTGTCCCCGATCACGGCCCCGCAATAAGCCGCTGCTGCAACCACGGGCAAAGACAGGTCTCCCGCTGCCGCAAGCGCGCCGCAAGACAGCATCAACAGCGACGAAGGGACCGGCAGCGCCAGACACGACAGCAGCGTGATGCAAAACAACAGCGGCACACCGTAGTCGGCCGCAAGCAGCAGAACGAGATCCGTCACTGTGCAGCCTCCGGATGGGTGGCGCGCCACAGCGCCACGGCCTCCTGCAGGCGGGCCTGCATTTGCGCCAGTGACATGCCTTGTGCTTCGGCAAGGCTTTCTAGCGATACGCGTCGGGGCGGGCCCTTTTCGATGCCAAGGGCTGCCAACACGACCTCGGGCGGCACGTCGTAGGACCGTGCCACATAGCGCGGTGTCATCCAGCCTGCCAATGTCTGGTCCTGTTTGGCCGGATCGGACCAGTAGATGAACTGGGTCACCGCGCGCACCCCGAAAAGACCGGCAAGGCCGATGACCAGCACGAAGGCCAACAAAAGGTATCTGTTATGGACCCAAAGATCCTTGATGCGGCGCCACATGGTCTATCCGTCTGTTCGTTGTCGCATATGCCCGCAACGTCCTGCGGGCACGCATGAATGTTTAACGCGTCAGGTGACGCATTCCGGCGTCGATCCCCGCCAATGTCATCGGCACCATGCGGTCGGGGCCGAAAATCTCTTGCACCATCTGGATCGACTGGGTGTAGCGCCAATAGCGTTCATCCAGCGGGTTGATCCACAAATGATCGGGCCACTGGTCGCGCGCCCGTTCCAGCCAGACGTGACCGGCCTCTTCGTTCCAATGTTCGTTGGCGCCACCGGCAAAGGCGATTTCATAGGGTGACATGCTCGCGTCACCCACAAAAATGCACTTGTAATCAGAGCCATAGGTGCGCAGCACCTCCCATGTCGGGGTCTGGGCGTTCCAGCGGCGGCGGTTGTCTTTCCACACGCCTTCATAAAGGCAGTTGTGGAAATAGAAGTGTTCGAAATGTTTGAATTCGGATTTGGCGGCGCTGAACAGTTCTTCTACCACTTTGATATGCGGGTCCATTGATCCGCCGATATCCAGAAACAACAAAACTTTGACCGCGTTGCGCCGTTCGGGGCGCGTTTGCACATCCAGATAGCCGTGTTCGGCAGTGGCGCGGATCGTGCCGTTCAGGTCCAGTTCCTCGTGCGCTCCGTCGCGCGCCCAGCGGCGCAGGCGTTTCAAGGCCACCTTGATGTTGCGCGTGCCCAGTTCTACAGTGTCGTCAAGATTGCGGAATTCGCGCTTGTCCCAGACTTTGACCGCGCGTTGGTGGCGGCTTTCGTTCTGGCCGATGCGCACCCCTTCGGGGTTGTAGCCATATGCCCCGAAAGGCGACGTGCCCGCAGTTCCCACCCATTTGGAGCCCCCCTGATGGCGGCCCTTTTGTTCCTCAAGCCGTTTCTTGAGCGTTTCCATCAGCTTGTCGAACCCGCCCATCGCCGCGATCTCGGCCTTTTCGGCCTCGGACAGGTGCTTTTCGGCCAGTTTTTCCAGCCAGTCGGCGGGAATATCGACGGCGTTCAGCACGGCCTCATCGGGGATGGCGTCCA
>JBFEQR010000103.1:0-7127 GCA_041549425.1 Yoonia sp.
CGACAATGTTGATATTGCCCTTGCCACGCTGCAGGACGATCAGATCAGCCAAGCAACGGTCGTCGATTTTGACCGCGTCGATGACACATTGGTTTTGACCGTAGACCACATGTCGACCGCTGACATGCCAGATGGTTATACGCCGACCTTCAAGGTTGAATATGAGGCTGGAGTGTCCGAAACGCAGGGTGCGGGTACTTTCGTGACAGTCACGTGGACGAACCCATACGGCACCACCGCCGAGACAGAAAGTGAAAGCGCGACTGCGTTTCTTGTCGGCTACAGCCCGACCGATCTTAATGGTACGGGCGGCCCAGAGTCCGGTTTAAACCTCGAGGTCTATCTGACCGAGGACGCAAGTTATGCCGACCCGCTTGCGACATTGGATGATTTGGAGCAGCGCGAGCCCGACGCTGTTTTCGTGTTTCCGCCACCGCCTTAAAGCTCCCAGAGGTGATTGCGCAAGTGCAGCAGCCCTTGCGGCGGTGGCCCAGCGTGTGTATTTGAGCCTTTATGAAAAAGGTTTTTGACATGGATGATCGCGCCCGCCTGCCTTGGCGGTTCTTTGGTGCGCGCAGCACAATCCTTGCCCGCGGATAATACGCCGCTGTTTCCGCACGCCTGACGACCACTTACATTCTTAATACGGGAGAGGACCATGTCCCCCAAAACGCTCTATGATAAAATCTGGGATGCCCACGTCGCCCACGAAGCCGAAGACGGCACCTGCCTGCTTTATATCGACCGCCATCTGGTCCACGAAGTGACCAGCCCGCAGGCCTTTGAAGGGCTGCGCATGGCAGGCCGCAAGGTGCGCGCGCCAGAGAAAACGATTGCTGTTCCGGATCACAACGTACCCACGACCGCTGGCCGTGAAGACCCCAAGAACATGACCGAGGACAGCGCCATTCAGGTCGCCGCCCTTGATTCGAACGCCAAGGAATTCGGCATCCACTACTACCCCGTTTCGGACGTCCGTCAGGGTATCGTGCATATCGTCGGACCAGAGCAGGGCTGGACCTTGCCCGGCATGACCGTTGTTTGTGGCGACAGCCACACCGCGACCCACGGTGCTTTTGGTGCGCTGGCGCATGGCATCGGCACCTCCGAGGTTGAGCATGTTCTGGCGACGCAGACGCTGATCCAGAAGAAGTCGAAGAACATGAAGGTCGAAATCACCGGCAAGCTGCGCCCCGGCGTGACTGCCAAGGACATCACACTGTCCGTGATCGGTGCGACCGGTACCGCAGGCGGCACCGGCTATGTGATCGAATATTGCGGTGAAGCGATTCGCGATCTGTCTATGGAAGGCCGCATGACGGTCTGCAACATGGCGATTGAAGGCGGCGCGCGCGCAGGTCTGATTGCGCCGGACGAAAAGACATATGAATACTGCATGGGCCGTCCACACGCACCAAAAGGTGCCGCATGGGAAGCTGCCGTTGCCTACTGGAAAACGCTCTTTACCGACGAAGGCGCGCATTTCGACAAGGTCATCACGCTCAAAGGCGAAGATATCGCACCGGTCGTGACTTGGGGCACTTCGCCCGAGGACGTGCTGCCGATCACCGCGACAGTGCCTGCCGCAAGCGATTTTGAAGGCGGCAAGGTCGGCGCGGCCCAGCGTTCGCTTGACTATATGGACCTGAAACCCGGAACACCGTTGTCGGAGATCGAAATCGACACCGTGTTCATCGGTTCTTGCACAAATGGCCGTATCGAAGACCTGTGGGCGGCTGCGGCCATCCTGAAAGGCAAGAAAAAGAAAGACGGGTTGCGGGCGATGGTTGTTCCCGGCTCCGGTCTTGTGCGGGCACAGGCAGAGGAAGAGGGGCTTGCGCAAATCTTCATCGACGCCGGTTTCGAATGGCGGCTTGCGGGCTGTTCCATGTGTCTGGCGATGAACCCCGACCAGCTTGCCCCGGGCGAGCGGTGCGCGGCCACATCAAACCGTAACTTTGAAGGGCGGCAAGGGCGCGGCGGACGCACGCACTTGATGTCACCACAAATGGCAGCGGCCGCTGCGATCACAGGCAAACTGACCGACGTGCGGGAGATGATGTAATGCAAAAGTTCACTAAACTGAGCGGCATTGCCGCACCCATGCCCTTGGTCAACATCGACACCGATATGATCATCCCCAAGCAGTTCCTGAAGACGATCAAGCGCTCCGGCCTTGGCGTTAACCTGTTTGACGAGATGCGCTATGACGACGACCGCAACGAAATCCCTGATTTCGTACTGAACCAGCCGCAGTATCGCGATGCGCAAATCCTTGTGGCGGGCGACAACTTTGGCTGTGGTTCATCGCGCGAACATGCGCCGTGGGCGATTGCTGATTTCGGGATCACCTGCGTGATTGCGCCGTCTTATGCAGATATTTTCTACAATAACTGCTTCAAGAACGGGATTCTGCCGATTGCATTGCCGCAAGAGCAGGTCGACGTGCTGATGAAAGACGCCGAAAAAGGCTCGAACGCGCGCATTGAAATCGATCTCGAAGCGCAGACGATCACGTCATCGGATGGTGAGGTGTTCACCTTCGAGGTTGATGCCTTCAAAAAACACTGCCTGATGAATGGTCTGGATGACATCGGCCTGACCATGGAAAAAGCCGCGTCGATCGATAGTTTCGAAGCTAAGGCCAGTGCTGCACGTCCCTGGGTTTGATGTGATCTGATATGCTATCGAAAAGCCGCGCTTTGGCGCGGCTTTTTTCTTTTGGCGAATGCCTTGGCGTCGTTTGGTCCGGCGCAGTGGCTTTCAAAACTGTCGCCGCCAAGCAGGAATGGAGTGCGAAACCGCCCAATTCGGTTGCATTCGCGCACCACTCGAACGGAAATAGCGCTTTAATTTGTGTTTCTTATGCTGCGATCTTGATGGAGGCAGGCGAAGTTTGTCAGAATCAAGGCGCGAATTCCTTCTCGCGTGCGTCAGGCCTGACGCACGCAGAGGGTGAGAGGTATTTGACCTCGCAAAAGGGATGAAAGCAGTGTTTCTACGTTTACCAGGCGCGTTTGTTCGAGCGGTGATGGTCATTCTGCTGATCGCGATGCCCTATGCGCTGCTTCCCGTCAGCACACAGGACAGCGCACAAATTGTGGCATTGGTGGCCGTCTTTGCCGCTCTTTTTACCTTGGTTGAATATACGGCCAGAAGCCCCAGTCTGGTTGAATTTCGTGATGCTCCGCCTTTCAACCGTGTCCGTTTTTCGGCGCTGTTTGCGACGGTTCTTTGCCTGTCGGTCATTTTCCGCGGAGAAGAGGCCCCCTCGGAAGTCACAGCATTCTTTCAAAATAGTGGCGCGCAACTGGGTGCTACATTTGATGTCGCCTTTTCGCCCGTCCGCCTGATGGTGTGGATGATGCCCGATGAGACGGATCCAGCCGTCCTCGACCGGCTGCGGTCAGCGGCGGGACTGAGTTATCTGTTGTCTACATTTTCGGTCATCTGGTTCATTCTTCTTTTGCGCTTGGCACAATGGCCACCGCGCAACGAAGCCTTCAATGTCTGGATCAACCTGCCCACATTCGACCCGACAGCGGGGGGCGATGTGGTTCACCGATTGCGGCGTGACGGCATTATTAACATTTTGTTAGGAGTGCTCCTGCCATTCTTGGTGCCATTGGTCATCAAGTTGTCGGACTTTATTGGTACGCCGCTCAGCCTTGATAGCCCGCAGACGTTGATTTGGACGGTTTCGGCATGGGCATTCTTGCCAGCAAGTATTTTGATGCGTGGCATCGGGCTGACGCGTGTGGCGGGGATGATCCATCAGCAACGTCAAAGCGCCTATGCCCGCGACGAATCGCGTGGTGCTATGCAGGTCTGATTGCCTGCTTCGGGGCTGCTGCCGCGCCAGCAGAAACCTTGCGCATCGCAACATATGCTGCCCCACTCAGCCGCGATGGCCCCGGCCTTTTGCTGCGGGACCTGCTGCGCGGGGAAGATCCCGTTCTACGTGCCATTGCCTCTGTTGTCAGTGACGCCGCCCCTGATGTGCTGGTGCTGACCGATTTCGATTATGATCATGACGGGGTCGCACTGCGGGCTTTTGCCGACCGGTTCCCCGGGCGTTTCCCTTTTGTCTTTGCCAAGGCTCCCAATGCGGGGATGCCGACCGGCCTTGATATCGATGGCAACGGGCGCAAGGGCGAAGCGCGCGACGCCCAAGGCTATGGCCGGTTCATGGGCGACGGTGGGCTTGCTATTCTGTCGCACTTTCCCATCGATGCCACTGCAGTTGCGGACTACAGCGATCTTCTTTGGCGCGACTTGCCGCAAGCCGTGTTGCCGCAAAGCGAGGGCGCAGAATTCCTTGCGCCAGCGGTGCGGGCGACACTGCGGCTGTCGTCGACGGCCCATTGGGTTGTGCCGGTACAGGTGCCGGGAGATTGGCCACTTTCCATCATGGCTTTTGCCGCAACACCGCCGGTTTTTGACGGACCCGAAGATATGAACGGTCTGCGCGCCCGCGATGAATTGCGCCTGTGGGAGCATGTTCTGGACGGGCATTATGGGCCGCCGCCTGCGGGTTTTGTCGTCGCTGGCAACAGTAATCTTGATCCGGCGGCAGGCGATGGCGACCGCGCGGCGATGCGCGCATTTCTTGCGCGTCCGGATTTGCAGGATGCGCATGCCGGATCGACAAACGCTGACTGGGGCGAAGACGGGCCGGGCCGGTTGCGTGTGAGTTCTCTGCTTGCGTCGCGTGACTGGCAGATCGTAGATGCCGGCACGCATTGGCCCGCCACAGGTCCAAAGGATGCCGCCGGTCCGCATGGTTTGGTCTGGGTGGATTTGCGTCGGTAGCGCGCCGTGCCTTTGCCAAGCCGACGCGTTTGAACAAGGCGCGCGCGCCGTGATGTCTTGAACCTGCCGCGCGCTCGCGCTAGGGGCATTGCAAACTATTCAAGCAAGGACATGACCCATGGCAAACCCTTCCCTGTTGATCCTGGCCGGTGACGGCATCGGCCCCGAAGTGATGGACGAAGTCAAACGCATTATCGGCTGGTTCGGTGACAAGCGGGACCTGACCTTTGACGTGTCCGAAGATCTGGTCGGCGGCGCGGCTTATGACGCCCACGGTGTGCCTTTGCATGACGATACGATGGCCAAGGCGCAAGAGGTGGACGCCGTTCTGCTTGGCGCTGTCGGCGGTCCGAAATACGACAACCTTGATTTCAGCGTAAAGCCCGAGCGTGGCCTGCTGCGCCTGCGCAAGGAAATGGACCTGTTCGCGAACCTGCGTCCGGCCCAGTGCTTTGACGCGCTCGCCGACTTCTCTTCGCTGAAAAAGGACGTCGTTGCGGGCCTTGATATCATGATCGTGCGCGAACTGACCTCGGGCGTTTATTTCGGGGAACCGCGCGGCATCCATATCGAAGACAACATGCGTGTTGGCATCAACACCCAGCGCTACACCGAAGCTGAGATCGAGCGCGCCGCCCGTGCCGCCTTTGATCTGGCCATGAAGCGCAACAAGAAGGTCTGCTCGATGGAGAAGGCCAACGTGATGGAAAGCGGTATCCTTTGGCGCGATGTCGTCACCGAGGTGCACGCCGACTATCCTGAAGTCGAACTGAGCCATATGTACGCCGACAACGGCGCCATGCAACTGGTACGCGCGCCCAAGCAGTTTGACGTGATCCTGACCGACAACCTGTTCGGTGACATTCTGTCCGACTGTGCTGCCATGCTGACCGGCTCGCTTGGTATGTTGCCTTCTGCGTCGCTTGGCCTGCCAATGGCCAATGGGCGTCCTAAGGCGATGTATGAACCCGTGCACGGGTCTGCCCCGGACATCACCGGCCAAGGCAAGGCGAACCCGATCGCCTGCATTTTGTCCTTCGCAATGGCGCTACGCTATTCCTTCGACGAAGGCGCAGAGGCAGACCGCCTTGAAGCGGCAATCGAAAAGGTGCTGGCCGACGGCGCGCGAACTGCCGACCTGATGGGTCCAGAGGGCGGCACACCTCTTAGCACGACTGAGATGGGTGATGTGATCCTTGAGGCGCTGGACGCGAGCCTCTGATCGCACGCCGGTCTGACTGCGCGGGTTATGCGGCGAAATTTTGACGCTGCACCGCGCAGTTCCGGACCAAAAGCACAAACCGACCCCGTCCTGAATGCTGGCCGCCTGAAAATGTTTTCGTTGGTGGGTTGCGTATGGGCAGGGCATTGTGCGGCATTTGATGGCACAATTGGCCACGACCCTTCGTTGCGATGGTTGAAGACAGAATATTTGCAGAGCGCCCGTGACAAACGCGGCGCACAGGCGTTTTATGAAAAACGAATTGTGCCTGTGATGGACAACATAAATTACCATGTGCCGGCGCGCGGTTTGGACCGGCTGTCGGCAGCAGGCGCGTAAGGCGCGACCGCTAAGAAAAGGAATTCTTCATGTCCCCCAATGCCAAAGGTGCTTTGCTGGCGTTGCTGGCTTTTGGCATCTTCTCGACCCATGACGTGGTGGTGAAGGTGCTGGGTGGGGTCTATTCGCCCTTCCAGATCGTGTTCTTCAGCGTCTTGCTCAGCTTCCCGCTCGCTATGGTGATGATGATGCGCGATGCAAATCCCGGCACTTTGGTGCCGCGGCATCCGTGGTGGCTGGCGCTGCGCACGGGGGCGGCTGTTGTCACGGGTGTGTCCGCGTTCTATGCATTCTCGGTCCTGCCTTTAGCACAGGTCTATGCGATCTTGTTTGCATCGCCTTTGCTGATCACGATCCTTGCCATTCCGGTCTTGGGTGAAACGGTGCGTCTGCGCCGGTGGTTGGCGGTTCTGGTCGGGCTTGCGGGGGTTCTGGTTGTCTTGCGGCCCGGCGCGACAGACCTGACATTGGGGCATCTGGCGGCGCTTGCGGCGGCTGTGGGTGGGTCGCTTGCGTCGATCGTGGTGCGCAAGATCGGCAACGATGAACGTCCCGTTGTGATGCTGCTTTATCCGATCATGGTGAACTTTGTGCTGATGGCCTGCGCCTTGCCGTTTGTGTACGTGCCAATGCCGATTGAACATCTGGGGCTTCTGGCCGTGATTGCGGTATTTGCATGGATTGCCAGCCGCCTTGTCATCGCCGCCTATCAGGCAGGCGAGGCCGCGATCATCGCGCCGATGCAATACAGCCA
>JBFEQR010000104.1:0-7119 GCA_041549425.1 Yoonia sp.
ATTCCTGCTTGAGCGTGCCACTGTCATATTCGAAATGATTGAAGATATAGAGCGCGCGATGGGCGGGGTCCTCGACCAGTGCAGGTCCGGCATCATCGCTGGTGATCAGGGTTTTCAGGCCCTGTGCCGCGTCAATCTCGTCCTGGCGCATTTCTGTCCAGCGGCTGACAGGGATCACGCAATCATCCGAAAACCCGCGCAGATAAGGCGAGGCCGGATCGGTGATGTGGTGCCGGAAACAGCCGAACGCCTTGTGGTCCAGCATGTGCTTCTTGACGCCATGAAAGTAGTTGATCATCGCCATACCGCCCCAGCAGACTCCAAAGGTCGAATGTACGTTGGTCTGGGTCCAGTCAAACACCTGCGTCAGTTCGTCCCAATAGGTGACCTCTTCGAACGGCAGATGCTCGATTGGCGCGCCGGTGATGATCAGCCCGTCGAACTTCTCGTCCTTCACGTCCGCGAACGGGCGATAGAATTCTTCCATATGCTCGGCGGCGGTGTTCTTTGTCTGATGCTCTGACATGCGCACCAGCGACAGTTCGATCTGCAATGGTGTCGCCCCGATCAGACGCGCGAACTGGTTCTCGGTCTGGATTTTCTTGGGCATCAGGTTCAGCAATGCAATGCGCAGCGGGCGGATATCCTGACGGGACGCTGTATCTTCATCAAGCACCATGACGCCTTCGTTCGACAGAACGTCATAGGCGGGCAGGGCAGAGGGCAGTTTGATCGGCATGGGACACTTCCTGATACGAGGGCAGAGATAGGCGGCTTAGCTGCGCATCTCAAGGGCGTCAGCGATCATGCTGACAAAGCCCTCCGTATCCTTGACCTTTTCGACGGCCTGTTGCGGGACGGTGATCCCCCATTTTTCGGCCATCGCCCGATAGCGCGGCTGGCGGTGCGCCAGTGCCTTGGCAAAGGCCCAGCGGATGAAATCGTCAGGGTCCACCTTGTCGGGGGCCACGTTGAATTCGGCCAGATAAGCGTTCCACGTCGCAAGCAGGAAAGCCGGATCATAGGACATCGGCTTGGGTTCCTTGTCGAAGCGGCGGACCAGTTCGGCTGTGTGTTCTTCGGTTCCCTCGATCCAGACCATCAACGTTTTCGAGGCCAGTTCGGTCAGGATCGGATCATGCGGATCGTCCGCATCGACCCATTCGCAAATCGACCCGCCGGTATCGCACACGAAATGCGGATACTGGTACAGGTCGACCGACCGGTCGATGAAATAGCTCGTGTCAAGCAGGGCTGCGATCTCGGCTTGCTGGAATTCGTCCTGACGGCGGGTGTATTCGTCCCAGACAAGGCCACCCTTTTCAGGATCACCCGGTTTACCAAGATAAGAGGACATCGGCTTGAGATCGTCAAAAGAGATGTTCGAGCCGATATAGATCGAGTTGGAGCGCAGCAAATCCCGCAGGAACGGGACTTTCATCGCCTCGCGCTTGGCATTATCGGCGATCTTTTCGCCCATGTAGCGCGTGCCAATCCGGTAATCGATCGAATAGTGGAACCAGTCGCCCGTGCTGCGCAGCATGGTCGACAGATATGTCTTGCCCAAACCGGACATGGCAAAAAACAAAACACGTTTCTGGGGGGCGTTGCGCCACTGGGATGCGGATGCGTAAATCATGTCGCTTGGGTAAAGGGCCGCGGCAAAGTTATCCAGTGCTTTTTGCCGCGTCCCCCTGCTTGCGCCCCTTATCCCAGAACAGCGGGCCAGTTGGCATCGGCGGCCGCAATATGGCCGGGGATGTCACGGGCCCAGCGCCGGCGCACACCGGTCGAGAAATTGAGATAAAGCTTGCCGTCCACGATGCTCCATGCCTCCGGAACAGTAGGGGCGGTATACCCCTGACTGACGGCATAGGCGCAATAGCCGCCGTATTGCGGGGCATAGGCTGCGGGATCGGCGGCAAAAGCGTCGCGGTTTGCGGCACTGCTGAAATGCCATGTGGCCCCCATATAATCATGGCTGAACGCGGGGCTGCCTTGCACGGGGCCGTTCCCCGCAAAATAGGCCACGACGTCGGACCCGTCGACGGCAATCCCGTCTTCGGCATAGATTTCCGGTGTGGCCGCCATGGCGCGCGGGGCAACGCTTGCCAAAGCGGGCGCGGCAAGGGCGAGGGTCAGAAAATGGCGACGGGTCAGGGTCATGATCATCTCTTTCACTGATTGCGAACGTGTCTGCCCAGACATGGCCCATGATCATGCGCAAAAGAAAGAGGCCCTACAGACATGTGACCGTCTGTTACAAAGCTGCTCATCTTCATCTTGGCCAAAAAACTCCCGCCGGAGGCTCCGACAGTGGCAAGACAGTCCCGCGCCGCGAAAGGACGCCTACTGCCCGCGCCAGATCCAGCCGCCCCCCAACACGCGGGTGCTGTCGGGGTCATAGAACACACATGCCTGTCCGGGCGACACGCCTTGTTCGGCCACCAGCAGTTCGACCTCTGCTTCAGTGTCAGAGATGGGGCGCAAAATCGCATCGGTCGGCGGACGCGTGGACCGGACACGCACCGCGATTTGCCGCTCGCCCTGATCCGTCAGATTGCCGCCACCGATCCAGTTGATCTCGCGGATGGGCACGCGGCGGGTGGCCAGCATGTCTTTGGGGCCGACAATAACCTGCTTGGCATCCACATCCAGTTTGACCACATAAAGCGGATCGGCCAGCCCGCCGATACCCAACCCGCGTCTTTGCCCGACAGTATAGTGAATCACGCCTTTATGCGTGCCCAGAACTTCACCGGTGGTTGTCACAATCTCGCCCGGTTCTGCGGCACCCGGACGCAGTTTTTCGATCACGGCGGCATAATCGCCATTGGGCACAAAGCAGATGTCCTGACTGTCGGGCTTGTCCGCCACGCTCAGCCCATATTTGCCCGCCAGCGCGCGGGTCTCTTCCTTTGAGGCATGATGCCCCAAGGGAAAGCGCAGATAATCAAGCTGCTCTTGCGTGGTCGAGAACAGAAAATAGCTCTGGTCCTTGGTCGGATCAGCAGCGGAATGCAATTCGGCACCCTCGGCGCCCATTTTGCGCTGGATATAGTGACCGGTGGCCATGCAGTCGGCATCAAGATCCTTGGCGGTTTCCAGCAGGTCCTTGAATTTCACCCGCTCGTTGCAGCGGATGCAGGGAACAGGGGTAGCACCACCTAGATAGCTATCAGCAAATTCGTCCATCACCGCCTCGCGAAACGTGTTTTCATAATCCAGCACGTAATGCGGAAAGCCCATTTCCTCGGCCACGCGGCGGGCGTCATGGATATCGCGGCCCGCGCAACAGGCGCCTTTTTTCGCCAAAGCCGCCCCGTGGTCATACAATTGTAACGTCACGCCAACCACATCGTAACCTTCTTCTGACAGCTTTGCGGCAACGACAGAACTGTCGACGCCGCCTTACATGGCAACCACGACACGGGTTTGCGCAGGCGGCTTGGCAAAGCCAAGCGAATTGAGTGGCGAATCAAGGGGCATCATTTGTCCAAAAGCATAGGGTTCGCGATGAAATATAGGAAAATACCATGCACTCTCAAGGGGCAGCTACACAAAGCATTAAGGCCACGCTGCGATGTTTCGGCTTGGAGTGAATGAAAAGGGGACAAAAATGTATCTGCGAAAAATCGAAGGGCCACGTTCAGTGACTTTGCCCGACGGTACGATCATGACACGGGCCGATTTGCCAAGTGAAAAGACACGGCGCTGGGTTGCCTCGCGCAAGGCGGCGGTCGTGCGGGCCGTGCAACACGGATTAATCACGCAAAAAGAAGCGCTTGAGCGTTACAGTTTGTCTGATGAGGAATTCGAAGGGTGGGTCTCGGCTGTTGCTGAACATGGTGAAGCCGCGTTGAAAGCGACGGCGCTGCAACGCTATAGACAACCCTAGGTAGAACTGCAAGACTGTGCTCGGATAGTAACGTGTGATTAACCTTTATCGGTTTACATACAATCTATCAAAAAATTGAGTGGAGAACTCGAATGCGTGTCTTGCTGGTTGAAGATGATCCGACGACCTCGAAAAGTATCGAATTGATGCTGACCCATGCCAATCTGAACGTCTATGCCACCGATATGGGCGAAGAGGGCATCGATCTTGCGAAACTATACGATTACGACCTGATCTTGTTGGATATCAACCTGCCGGACATGAACGGGCATGAGGTGCTGCGACAACTGCGTCTTAGCCGCATTGATACGCCAATATTGATCCTCTCAGGGGACGATGGGACAGAAAGCAAGCTAAAAGGCTTCGGTTTCGGTGCTGATGACTATCTCACCAAACCCTTCCACCGCGAAGAACTTGTGGCGCGTATTCATGCCATTATCCGCCGGTCGCAGGGGCATGCGCAATCCATCATCAAAACGGGACGGATTGCGGTCAACCTTGACGCGAAAACAGTCGAGGTGGATGGCAATACCGTGCATCTGACGGGCAAGGAATACCAGATGCTAGAGCTGCTGAGCCTGCGCAAAGGCACAACGCTCACCAAGGAAATGTTCCTCAACCACCTTTATGGCGGCATGGACGAACCGGAACTGAAAATCATTGACGTCTTCATCTGCAAATTGCGCAAGAAATTGAGCGAAGCCGCTGACGGGGACAATCATATCGAAACGGTATGGGGGCGCGGTTATGTCCTGCGTGATCCCGAACCGGCGGCAGATATTCCGGATGTGTCCAAGGTCGCGATGAGCGCTTAGCAATCCCTTGTGACGTTGAATGCTGGACGGGCCGCATTTGCCCGCCTAATTAGAATGGACAGCCCCATAACAGGGCGATGTTCAGACTAAAAGGGCGGCAAACGTGACGCAAGCAACCACAGATAATCAAATCGATCCGACCGTGATGCCTGTGGATGCGCTGACAGTGGCGCAGGCAGAGGCAGAGTTGGCGCGGCTTGCGCAGGCGCTGCATGCGGCAAATCGTGCCTACCATCGCGAAGATGCACCGGAAATCAGCGACGCAGCCTATGACGCCCTGAAGCAGCGCAATCTGGCGATCGAGGTGCGGTTTCCCGAACTCAAACGCGCCGATAGCCCCAGTGAAGTGGTGGGTGCGGCCGTTGCCGAAGGATTTGGCAAAGTGCAGCACGCCGTGCGCATGCTATCACTGGGCAATGCTTTTGATGATGACGACGTTTACGGGTTTGATACCAGCATCCGCAAATACCTCGGGCTTGCGACCGATGCGCCCCTGACCTACACGGCCGAGCCGAAGATCGACGGGCTGTCCTTATCCTTGCGTTATGAAAAGGGCGCACTGGTGCAGGCCGCAACCCGCGGCGACGGGTCCGTGGGTGAAAACGTGACGGCCAATGCACGGATGATTGCAGATATTCCAAAGCAGCTTTCCGGCGCACCCGATCTGCTGGAGGTGCGCGGCGAAGTCTACATGAGCCATGATGATTTTGCCGCTTTGAACGAAAAGCAGGCTGCAACTGGCGCAAAAACCTTTGCAAATCCGCGCAATGCCGCTGCGGGTTCTTTGCGCCAGCTTGATGCACAGATCACGAAATCACGGCCCTTGCGGTTCTTTGCCTATGCATGGGGCGCGCTGTCTGCACCTTTGGCCGAACAGCAATCGGCAGCGATTGCCCGTCTGGCCGCGCTTGGTTTTCCCACCAACGATCTGACCGTTACCTGCAACGGTCCTGCCGAGCTGATCGCGCATTATCACATGATCGAAGAACAGCGCGCCACGCTGGGCTATGACATTGACGGGGTCGTCTACAAGGTCGACGATCTGGCCCTGCAAGCCCGCCTCGGGTTCCGTTCGACGACGCCACGCTGGGCCATTGCGCATAAATTTCCGGCCGAACTTGCCTGGACGACGCTGGACGCGATCGACATTCAGGTGGGACGCACCGGCGCGCTATCGCCCGTGGCCCGTTTGCACCCCGTCACCGTAGGCGGGGTCGTTGTTTCCAATGCGACCCTGCATAATGAGGACTACATCAAGGGTCTGGGCGGCAATGGCGCGCCCATTCGTGACGGCAAGGATATCCGTGTCGGTGACTGGGTGCAGGTCTATCGGGCCGGCGATGTCATTCCCAAAGTGGCTGATGTTGATCTATCACGCAGGCCCAAGGATGCAGTGCCTTATGCTTTTCCCACCCGCTGTCCTGAATGCGGCTCGGACGCGATCCGCGAGGAAGGGGATGCTGTCCGCCGCTGTACCGGCGGTTTGATTTGCCCCGCGCAAGCCGTTGAAAAGCTGAAGCATTTCGTCTCGCGCGCGGCCTTTGACATCGACGGATTGGGCGCCAAACAGATCGAGCAATTCTACAGCGACGGCTGGATCGCCACGCCTGCTGACATCTTTACGCTGCGCGACCGATTTGGTGCGGGCATGCAGCAACTCAAGAACCGTGAAGGTTGGGGCGAGAAAAGCGCGCAAAAACTCTTTGATGCGATCGACGACAAACGCAAGATTCCGCTGGCGCGGCTGATCTTTTCGCTGGGCATTCGTCATGTAGGCGAGAATGCGGCGGCTTTGCTGGCCAATCACTATATGTCATGGACCGCGTTCGAGACGGCAATGACCGAAGCCAAGATCGGTGAGGGCCCCGCATGGGAGGAACTGACAGGCATCGACGGTGTGGGCACGGTGATGGCGACATCGGTCGTGACGACATTCCAGCAAGAGGCCGAACGCGCCTCGATCGACGCTTTGGTCGCACATCTGCAGGTCGCCGACGCTGAGCCGGTGGCGAGTGACAGCCCCGTGGCGGGCAAAACCGTCGTCTTCACCGGCACGCTGGAACGCATGACCCGCGCCGAGGCCAAAGCGCGGGCAGAGGCGCTGGGGGCGAAAGTGTCCGGGTCCGTCAGTGCCAAGACCGATATTCTTGTGGCCGGACCAGGTGCCGGTTCAAAGGCCAAGAAAGCCGCAGAACTGGGCGTGGAAACGATGGATGAAGACGGCTGGCTGGCCCTGATCGGCAGCGCATGAGCAGCCGTCCGGAGGTTCTTTTCCCGCTTTTTGGCGCGCTGACCAAACTGGATGGCATCGGGCCGAAATCGGCTCAGGCGCTTGTGGCGGCGGGGATCGAAAAACCCCGCGACCTGCTGATGAGCCTTCCCAACACCGGCATAGACCGCAGTCGC
>JBFEQR010000105.1:0-7105 GCA_041549425.1 Yoonia sp.
GGCTGCGTCTGTCAATGCGGCGGCCTCGAGGGCGGTGATTTCTTCGGTCTTGGCCGCGCTTTCGCTTTCCAGATCGGCAACCAGCGCTTCCAGTGCTTCACGGCGGGCCGCCGCAAGGCGCGCTGCCTGTGTGCCTGCGTCGATTTCGTCGCGCGCCTGCGCCAGTGCAAGGTTCAGCGCCTCTTGTTGTGACAAAAGCCGTTCTTGTTCGGCCTCAAGGCCTGCGATGTCGGCCAGAGCCGCTCTGCGTTCGCTGAGCAATCCTGCGACTTGGGCTTCGAACTGCGTGATTTCGCTTTGGGCCTGCGCCAAGGCCTGGTCCTGCGCTTGCCGTTCGGCGATCAGGGCGGCAATCCGGCCTGCCTGACGCGCGGCCTCTGCGTTGGCGTCGGCAAGGTCATTGCGCAGCGATGCCGTGCGATCCTGTTCCAGCCCAAGCGTGGCGGTCAGTGCCGCCACCTCGTTGGACAGCGCGTCCAGTTCGTTTTCCTGACCGGTGATCTGTTGGCGCAGCACAAACTGGATGACCATAAAGATCGTCAGCACGAACATCAGAACCAGCAAAAGACCGGTCATCGCATCGACAAATCCCGGCCAGATTGCGTTTTGAAAGCGGTTTGATGATCTGCGGCTCAGCGCCATGGATCAGCCTCTGCCTTTGATCACGTTGGTCAGGTTGATGATGTCACCGCGCAAATCGCTGATGCTTTCCTGTCGGCCCGCTGACATTTCCTCGAGAATGCGCAGCAGTTGTACGTCGATGGACCGCAGCCGCATCCGGCTTTCCGCGTCGATGCCTTCCATGCCGTTGTCTTCGAGTTTCTGGATCAACGCCTCTTGGCCCGCAGCGACGCGTTCCAGCAGGGCGGTATTGGCATTTGCCGTGCTGTTCTTGGCCAATTGTTCGATGGCGATGGCGAGCGTGGCAAAACGGTTTTCTGTTTCACTGCGCTCACCCTCGTTCTGGGCCATCATCATTTGCATGGTGTCCACGACCTCGCCCAGTTGATCGACAAAGGCCCCCATCGCGCCCATGTCCGCACCTGATCCGTCTTCGCCTTCGATGCCGATGCGGGTGATCGTCGAAAGCCATTCTTCGAGTTCGCGGTAGAACCGGTTCTGGCCGTGTCCTGCGAAAAGCTCCAGAAGGCCGACGATCAGTGACCCCGCCAACCCCAAAAGGGAGCTGGAAAAAGCGGTGCCCATGCCGCCCAACTGTGCCTCAAGGCCGGATTGCAGACGTCCAAAGATATCCGCCCCGCTTTCGCCTTCACCGGGGTTGAGCGAGCGGATGGTTTCGACCAAAGCAGGCACCGTCGTCGCCAATCCGTAGAATGTCCCCAGAAGGCCAAGGAAAATCAGCACGTTACCGATATAGCGCGTAATCTCGCGATCTTCGTCAATCCGCTGCGCGACCGAGTCGAGGATGGAGCGCCCCGACGAGGATGACACTTGCGTGCGTGCCCCGCGCGACCGCAGCAATGTGGCCAGCGGTGCCAGAAGCGAGGGTGCGGCACTATACGAGTGCCCCCCCGCATCGCGGGCAAACCGTTCGATCCAGCGCACCGAGTTCATCAGAAGAAAAACCTGATTGAAGCACGACAGCACCCCGAGCACGAAAACCCCAAGGATGACCCCGTTCAGGTAAGGGTTCGACTGGTAGATCGCAGTGATCTGCTGCAATCCCAGATAGAACCCCGCCCCGACCAAGCCGAGCACGGTCAGCATGAACAGCAGTTGCCGAATGGGATGCGAGAATTGAGGCTGTACCTTGGGCGCCCGTTTGTCCGACACGGATGGCAGTCCTTATATTGTGTTGCTGCGTTGCTTGCATAACACCATATGGCGGGGCTTACGCAAACCCAAACAAAATCGGGTGGCCTTTATGTGGATTGTAGGACACGCACGCGCTGGGCCAGCCAGTCCATGTCGTCGTCCTTGATCGCCAGTTCTTTGAGGTGTGCGGCGGTATTGAACAGATATTCCGTATTCGGGCCACGCCCGCCGACAGCGCTGGAAATCATCTGCGCCTGTTTTTCCAGATCAAACTCGCAATACTGCTCGTGATCACGGTTGATGATATAGGCCAGCGCATGGATGGTTTCGCCGCTTTCGGTCAAAAGGGGAACCGTGTCTTCGTAATAGGCTGAGGAAATCAGCTCGCGTTCGCGCAGCATGGCAAGCACCTGTTCTTCTTCGTTTTCGGCCACGCGAAAGGCCACACCGGTGCATCTGCCACCCTTTTGGGCATCCAGCGCCAGAACCAGCCCCGGATCATCCTCGGTGCCGCGGTGATGGATCGACAGCATGCAAAAACTGCGGTGATAGTCATGCAGGCAGGCTTTGACGGTCTCGACCGGCGTAAACCCCGGATTCCACAAGAGCGATCCATATCCAAAGACCCAAAGTGCCATGCCACATTCCTTTTCGCTGCCCTTTCCATAAACACCGGATCGGGCGGAACGAAAAGGGGGTCAGCCGACGCGCATCAAATCTCCGAAGATCGCGGCGGTGTGGTCTTGCAGATAGATTTGCAGCCAAGGCGTGTACTGATTGGGGTGGCGGGCCACATCTGCCGACAAATCGTAGAAATCGACCCAGCGGGTGTTCATAACTTCTTCGGGATTTGGATTGATCTTGAGATCATTCGGCGCATCGGCCACGAAAACCTCGACCACCTCATGTTCGATCAACCCGCCGCCCACATCGGCACGGTATTCGATCTGGTCGCGGTGCGAGGGATAAAGCCCTGTGATCCCCAGTTCTTCTTCCAGCCGCCGCACGGCGCAATCTGTGGCGTCCTCGTCCCATTCGGGATGGGTGCAACAGGTGTTCGCCCATAGACCGGGCGTGTGGTATTTGCCCATTGCACGCTGCTGGATCAGAACGCGCCCGCGGTTCATGACGAAAACGCTGACGGCCTTGTGTTTCAGGCCACGCACATGCGCGTCCAGTTTTTCGACCGGTTTCAACACGCCGTTTTCCCAGGCCGGGATCATGATCGTCATGTGCGCAACGGCGATACAAGGCGCGTCAGATGCGCAAGGTTCTTGATGCCGATCTTGAGATGAGCCATGGGCCGTGCCTTTACCAGTTTTTTGTTCAAATACGCCTCAAACGTCAGCTTTTGCACGTCGACATCATGACACAGGGAGACAAATCGCTCGCGGCGTTCGTCGCTGCGATAATAGGCGTTTTGCATCGCGCCCAAAACCCTAAAGACCTGTTTGTGTTCGCGCATGAAAAGTTTCCGCGCCAGTTGCAGGTCTTTTACGCGTCCTGATGCCAAACTGGCCGCCGCGGCAGTGGCCGCTACCCGTCCACCCACCATGGCGTAGTATATCCCTTCGCCCGATGAAGGGGCAACCACACCGGCCGCATCACCGGCCAGCACCACGTCCTTGCCGTTGTCCCAACATTCCAAGGGTTTCAGCGGAATCGGTGCGCCTTCTTTACGGATCGTCCTGCAGTCGGTCAGGCCGGATGCCGCGCGCAGGTCTGCCGTGGCCTGTTTGACGTCCACCGATTTGATCATAGAGCCCATTCCAACGCTGGCCTGACTGCCGTGCGGGAAGACCCAGCCATAGAAATCCGGCGAGATTTTGCCGTCATAGATCACATCGCAGCGGGCGGGATCGTATGTCGCTGTCTGTTCGGGGGCTTCGATGATCTCATGATAGGCGATCACATAGGGGATCTTATCGCCGTCCTTGACCTCGGCGCGTGCCACGTTGGACCGTGCGCCATCCGCGCCAATCACAAGCTTGGTGGCCAGTTTCATCTCGTTTCCGCTGACCTTGTCGCGATAGACGACGTGGGTGCCGTCAGCGTCCCGTTCGATCTTGGTGAATGTGCCGGTATAGCGATGCGCGCCTGCGTCTTTTGCCCGCTTGCGCAGGAATTCGTCGAAATGTTCGCGATCCACCATGCCGACAAAGCCGTTCTCGATCGGGATGTCGACCTGCCGCCCCGTGGGCGAGATCATGCGCGCGGTGTTCACCTTGGCCACGATCTGTTCGTCGGGGATGAAGAAATCTTCGATCAGGCGCGGCGGCACGGCCCCGCCGCAGGGTTTGATCCGCCCTTCACGGTCGATGAATGCAACCTTATGGCCGGACCGCGCAAGATCCTCTGCGGCGGTGGCCCCTGATGGGCCAGCACCCACGACGACGACATCATATTGCATTGATCATTCTCCCGGAACGAGTGTGGTGGCGTGCATTTTGCGATCCATGATTTTCGCGGCCATGGCGGTGGCTGCGATAAAGAGGGTGGCTTCGGCGATGAAAACGATGCCGAAGGCTTGGGTGTCGGACATGCTCAGCCGTAGAACATCGACCATTCCGGCACCGATAAGCCCGCCAAAACCGGCGGCGATGGCCTGTGCGGCACCCCAAAGGCCCATGCGCGTGCCTTCGCGACGCTCGGCCCCTTGGGCCGCCAGCGCCATCATCGATCCGATTGCGGCAACGGCAAACATGCCGTTGAAGAAACCCAGCAAGACGACTGCAGGCATCAGCGGCGCAGTTGGCCCGATCGGCCCGAGGAAGGTGATCAGGGTCAGCGAAAGGGCCGATCCGATGCACCCTGTCATCACCCAGTTGCGCAGCGCGCCGATCTTCAGGCCCGTCGCCAATATGCCGACCGAAAGCATCCCAATGAACACACCGCCGTTTTGCGCCCCCGAAAGTGCCGTCGACTGTCCTGGTGTGAACCCGAAGACAAGGCCCGCATAGGGCTCGAGGATCAGTTCCTGCATGAAATAGGCGGTCATCGACAGGAATACGAAGATGGTGAAATTGCGGGCTTTGCGTTCGGCCCATACCTCTTTCAGGCCTTCGCGGAAGGGGGTTGGATCGGGTTCGCGGATGGCAATCAAGTTCCGTTCGATCCGCCAGACCGCAAGGCATGTCACCAAGGTCGCAATGCCGACCACGATGCCCACAATCCTGATCAGAAGCGCAGGCGAGTAGGGGTCAATGAACTGCCCCACTGTCCCTGCGGTTGCGGCGATCCCGAAGATCATCATCAGCCATGTGATTGTCGCCGCCGCGGCCCGTCTGTGTGGCGCTGTTGTCGTTGCCAGCAGTGCCAGCAATGATGTGCCCGATGCGCCCACCCCGAGGCCGATCAGCGTATAGGCCACGATCGAGATCGTCAGGCCAAGCCCGAAGGATTGCGCGAAGACGGGCAAAGCGCATGCCGCGATGAACGCGCCTGCGGCCAGTGCCAGCAACCCCCCGATGATCCAGCGCGTGCGATGCCCGCCAGTGTCGGAATAGAAGCCCCAATGGGGCCGTGTCAGCTGGATACCATAGTGCAAACCGACCAGAAGGCCGGGCAGGATGGCTGGCAGCGACAGCTCGACCACCATCAGCCGGTTCAATGTTGATGTTGTCAGCACGACAATCGCGCCCAATGCCATCTGCACAAAGCCGAGCCTGACAATCTGGAACCATGTCAGTGTCATATCATCCTCCGATCCCGCGTAGGGCGGTTGCCGCGATCATCATGCCGCTGATGTAAAACAGGATGCCCATGCCCTGATACCAAGGCGTCTTGCCTTCGGGGTCGCGCAGCAGGACACGCATCGCACCCAGTTGCACCGCAAGCATCGCCATGACGCCCAAGGCATGCACGGGCTTGTCCCAATAGGTCAAAAGGCCAATCACCAAAGCCTGCGGCAGGGCCATCACCCAGCAAGCCACGCGTGCAGCCCGATCCGGCCCGAGCGTCACAGGCAAGGACCGCAGACCCATGGCGCGGTCGCCGGCGATGGCCTTGAAATCGTTCAGCGTCATGATGCCATGCGCGCCAATCCCGTAAAGGACCGCGATCACAATCACCTGCGCGCTGGGCGCGCCTGCCGACAGAACTGCGGCACCTGTGATCCACGGCAGGGTCTCATACGCCAGCCCGCAAAGGCCCGGCCCCCAGATGCCTGACTTTTTGGCGCGCAGGGGTTCTGCGGAATAAGCCCATGCAGCAGCAATTGCCAACAAAGTCGCCCCGAACCCCCAAGGGCCCAGTTGATAGCCAACAACACCGCCTAACACGGTCATCGCCAGCGCAATATACAGCCCCCACCGACCGGGAATGCGCCCCGAAGGAATCGGGCGATCGGGTTCGTTGATGGCGTCCACATGCCTGTCGCACCAGTCATTGGCCGCCTGCGACATGCCGCAGATGACCGGACCAGCCAGAATGACGCCCAAGACGACCAAACCCCAATGATACGAAGGGCTTACCCCCGATGACACCACCCCGCACAGATAGGCCCACATGGGCGGAAACCATGTGTGCGGCTTGACCAGACGCAGCATGGCCCGCGGTTCCGGCCAGCGCCGGTCGCTGTTGGAAATCTGTAAGGCGGACGAGACACTCATCCTGTAAGTCTAAAATGACAGTTGGGCTGGGGCAAGTGTAAAGACAGGTTTACACTGTGCTATCTTGTCGCCCTTCTTACCCCCGACTTTGCATCGAATTGTTCCGTTAATCGCGCCTTTACGGATGCCTCATTAAGCCCGTTCTCGGGTAAAATTGGAGGTAGTGGCATGTCGGGCGGATCGAATGCACCGGTCATCATCAAACGTAAGAAAGTCGTCGCTGGTGGCGGTCACCACGGTGGCGCATGGAAAGTGGCCTATGCGGATTTCGTCACCGCGATGATGGCCTTCTTCATGCTAATGTGGCTGTTGAACGCGACGACGGAACAGCAACGCAAGGGGATCGCGGATTACTTTTCCCCGACTATCCCGATCAACCGGATTTCAGGTGGCGGGTCTGGCGCCTTTGGTGGCGACAATATCTTTACTGAACAAACCCTTGCGCAAAGCGGCACCGGCATCAGCCAGCCGACGATTGGTATGAATCCCGTTCGGGCCGATGGTGATCCCGCAGATGATGCGGCCAAGGCTGCGCAGGTCGCCGCACTGCGCGATATCGAGGCTGTCTTGCTTGGGCAGGGCGGGGAAAGCATGGTCTCTGATCAGGCGCTGCGCCACATCATTACGCGCCTCACCGATGAGGGACTAGTGATTGAGCTTTATGACCTGCCCGATGTGACGCTTTTTGACGGTGACACAGCGACGCCCAACCCTGTCAC
>JBFEQR010000106.1:0-7071 GCA_041549425.1 Yoonia sp.
GCGACGCTGCGGGCCAGTTTGCTGGCCCTGCGCAAGACCGGTGCGGCGCGCATCATACTGGCCCTGCCGACTGCGCCGCCTGATGTGTTGCCGTCGCTGGCCGCTTTGGCCGATCAGACGGTGTGTCTGGACCAGCCGCCTGATTTCCGCGCTGTCGGGGCCTCTTACCGGCGCTTTGACCAGACCACGGATGCCGAGGTGACCGCAGCCCTGCAACGCTGCGCGGTGTGGGGGACGCAGGCATGATGATCTTTGCCCTTGATGAAAGCCATGCGCTGGCCTCGCGGATTGCCAAGGCACTGGGCCTGACGCTATCGCCACTGGAACAGCGTGATTTCGGGGATGGAGAGGGCAAGATACGCCCGCTTGTCCCTGTGCAGGGTGCCGAGGTCTGTGTCGTGCAAAGCCTGCACGCCGGTCCCGATCTGAGCGTCCATGACAAGCTGTGCCGTCTGCTGTTCGTCATCGCCACCCTGCGCGATCACGGGGCCGCACGGGTCACGGTCGTGGCCCCCTATCTGTGCTACGCCCGAAAGGACCGCCGGACGAAACCCTTTGATCCGGTCACAACCCGCTATATCGCGCAACTGTTCGAGGCAGTGGGCTGCGACCACATCATCACGCTTGAGGTGCATAATATCGCCGCCTTTCAGAACGCGTTTCGCGGCCAGACGACCCATCTGGACATGGGCGCGGTCTTTGGCGATGTGATGGCATGGCGCGTCGACGATGCACCGCTTGTGGTGATGTCACCCGATCCCGGTGGCGTGAAACGCGCACAGCTTTTCCGCGAAACGCTGGAGGATCGTCTGGGGCAGCGCATCGGCTTTGGCTTCATGGAAAAGCGGCGCAGCGCGGGTGTGATGACGGGCGGCGATGTGACGGGCGACTTTGACGGCAGATCGGTGGTGGTCGTCGATGATCTGATCGCGTCGGGTGGCACGATGACCGCGGCCGCCGAAGAATGCCGCAAACGCGGGGCCACGGCGGTTTACGCGGTTGCGGCGCACGGGCTTTTTGCGGGAAATGCGGCAGCCCTTTTCACAGGCGGGGTCATCGACAGGGTGTTTGTCAGCGACAGCGTGCCACCCTTTCGCCTTGCCGAAGGGGATAAGACCCACAGGCTTGAGATCGTCAGCGCCGCCGATGAACTCGCCGCCCTGCTAGGACGCGTGATCCGCGAGTAGCCGTTCGACCACGGCAAAATAGCGCAACCCGAGCGGCATCCATTTTTCCGGCATGCGCGGCTTTGGCACAAGCAGATGCGCAAGGCACAAACGGGTGCGCAGCAAGGCATGGATCACCTCGTAGAAGGCCAGCAGAATCGGGGCGGGCTTTGGTCCCAGACCGGTCGCAAGCGCGGCGATCAGCGCGGGTTTGATCCATGTCGCGGCGGACAGATCGGCCTCGAGCCCCAGTTGGACGACCTCCTGAAACGGATCAAGCAAGCGCAGGTTGCGATTGAATTCCAGACAATCGAAGATCACCGACGGGTCCGTCAGACAGACATGTTCCAGCCGCAGATCACCGTGGCATTCCCTGATCCAGCCACCGGCCACACGGTCCGCGAATTTCACAAATGCGGCTTCGTGAAGCCGGCCAAGCGGCGCCAGAACCGCGTTGAAACGGTCGTGATACGGCGCGAAGAGCGGATCGAAAAGAACTGCGCGGTTCATCGTTTGCTGGTCCAGTGTGATGGAAAACAGCTCTTGCGCGGTCAGGCGCGTGGGCGGGCAGTCGCGGTAAAACAGGCTCAGGTCCTGCCCCAGTTTGGTGATCTGCGCCGCAAGCGCGTCCTGACTGACCGCCCCATCGGCGATCATCCGGTCCAGCATCCGGCCATCCGGCAGCCGCCGCATGTGCACCAACCAGTCAACCGTCCGCCCTGTCCCGTGCAGCGCCAGCGTGCCGTCGGCTTGTTCCAGAACCCGCACAGCCCCCAGATAGGTATCCGGCGCAAGACGCCGGTTCAGGTCGATTTCCGTCAGGGTGTTGTCGTGCCGCGCGCGCAGGCTGGTCAGGTCCTGTAGTTCGTCGCGGATCGGTTTCTTGAGTTTGTAGACATGCTGTGGCGTGACATAGACCCATGACTTGCTGGTCTGGACCGTCCTGACCGGCCCCCCCTTGCAGGTGTCCTGTAGCAATTGGCCGATCCTGTGATGCAGGCCTGCCGTCCTATTCCTTGACATAGGGTTTGCCGTCTGCGGCGGGCGGCTTGGCCCGCCCGACCAGTCCTGCCACCACGATGATCGTCGCGATATAGGGGGCCATGGCCAGAAACTCCGACGGGATCGGGGTCTGCAACAGGGCCAGCTTTTGTTGCAGTGAATCCGCGAAACCAAAGACAAGTGCGGCGGCAAGTGCGCCAACAGGGTGCCAGCGTCCAAAGATCATCGCCGCCAGCCCGATGAACCCCCGCCCGCCGGTCATGTTTTCGTCAAACCGCCCGACTGACCCCAGCGTGAACCACGCCCCGCCAAACCCCGCGACCATCCCCGCCAGCGTCACGTTGATATAGCGCGTGCGATAGACATTGATCCCCAGCGTATCGGCGGCACGGGGGTGTTCACCCACAGCCCGCGCCCGCAGGCCCAGCCGCGTGTGAAACAGGTAATAGGTCGCGACCACAACCATGATCAGCGCGCCATAGACAAAGATATTCTGGTTGAAAAACATCGGCCCGATGACCGGAATATCCCCCAGAAGCGGGATTTTGACAGCGCGGAACACCGGCGCGTTGTTCAACGCGCGATGCTCGGCAAACACCTGTGAGCTGACATAGGACGTCAGCCCCAGCACAAAAAGGTTGATGACCACGCCCGCAATGATCTGATCCATGCGGTAGGTCACCACCAGTGCCGCAAGGATAAACCCGAAGACACCGCCCACCGCGACAGCCGCAGCCAACCCGCCGACACCGCCCAGAAGGGACCCGACCAGCGCACCGGTAAAGGCACCGGCCAGAAGCATCCCCTCGATCGCGATATTCACGACGGCCACGCGTTCCGACAGCACACCGGCCAGACCCCCCAAGGCGATGGGCACAGCCCGCACCATGGTCGCCTGCAACATGCCGGTCAGCGAAAACGCCTTGCCCGCTGTGGCCCAGACCAGAAATGCCGCAACCGCGATGGCCAACCCTATGCCCAGCGACAGCGACGTCCACCGCGCACCTCCGCGCAGGAATTGCCGCACCCCCAGAAAGGCCAGCATCGTTGCGGCCACATAGATGAACGGCCCTCCTGCGATCACCAGATCGGGCAGCACGATGGCATCCGTAGGCCGCGACAGCCGGAAAGTGGCATTGCCCGCCGCATCAGGGGCGAAAAGCACGGTAATCCCGATGGCCAGCCCCAAAAGAACGGCACCCGTGATCCGTGCCTGCCTGCGCCTGCCGGTGTCGATGGCTGTCTTGGGGGTGGCAGTTGCAATTGCGGTCATGGCTGCCCCTCCTTGCCTTTGCGAAAGCCCCAAGGGAAGATCGCCCGCACCAGCAAGGGTGCCGCGATAAAGACGATAATCAGCGCCTGAATGATCCCGATCAGGTCAATTGACACGCCTGCATCCACCTGCATCTGGCGTCCGCCTGCCTCAAGCGCGCCGAACAGCAGGCCTGCGAACAACACGCCCACAGGGTGCGACCGCCCGAGCAGGGCGACGGCGATCCCGTCAAAGCCGATGCCTGCCGAAAACCCGGGTGTTGCGCGGTCCAGCACACCCAGCACCTGATTGGCCCCTGCCAACCCCGCCAGCGCCCCCGCCGTTGCCATGGCGGCCACGATAATCACGCTGGAGCGGATGCCTGCAAACCGCGCGGCCTCGGCATTTTCGCCGCTGGCGCGGAATTCGAAACCCAGCTTGGAGCGGAACAGCAGCCAATAGGCGAAGATGACCGCGATCAGCACCAGAAAGATACCGGCATGCACCCGCAAATTCGGGTCGATAAACCCCAGCAGGCGGGGCAGTTCTGCCGCCTCCGGCACAGATTTGGAGATCGGGTCGGCGCGGCCTTCTTTCTGGATGTAGGGCATCCGCAGCATGTAATCGAGCAACCGGTAGGACATCAGGTTCAACATGATGGTCGAGATGACCTCATGCGCGCCTGTCGCGGCCTTCAGCCACCCCGCGATTGACGCATAAAGCGCCCCCGCCAAAGCCCCCGCAAACAGCGACATGGGCAACAGGACGACCGAAGGCAGCGCTGCAAACGTAAAGCCCGTGACCACGGCGGCCATCCCGCCCATCACGATCTGGCCTTCGGCGCCGATGTTGAACAATCCGGCACGAAACCCCAGCGCCAGCCCCAGCCCTGCCAGCACCAGTGGGGCGGCGGCGGTCAGGGTTTCGGACACCGCGTTCAGCGATCCCACAGAGCCTTTCAAAAGCGCCAGATACGACAGCCCGATGGTGCCAAGATCAACATTGGTGGCGAACATGACGACCGCCCCCAGCACCAGTGCCGCGACAATCGCAAAAAGCGGTACGACGACCAGATCTTCAATCTCGGTCCGGCCGAGGACTTTGGCCTGCATCAGTTTTTCCATCGACAGATCGGTCATGCCGCAGCCCCCGCCATTGCCAACCCGATCGCACCCTTTTCGGCGGTCTGGGCTGTGAATTCGGCGACGATGCGGCCTTTGAACATCACCAGAATGCGGTCTGACAGGGCCAGAATTTCATCCAGTTCAGACGACACGATCAACACCCCGTCGCCTTCGTCGCGTGCGGCAATCAGCCGTTCGTGGATATATTCGATCGACCCCACATCCAGCCCGCGGGTGGGTTGGCCTGCGATCACCATTTTGGTGTCGCGTGACAATTCGCGGGCGACGACCAGCTTTTGCTGGTTGCCCCCCGACAGATGCCCTGCAGCGGCAAACACAGAGGGCGTGCGGATGTCGAAATCCTTGACCGAGCGCGCGGCAGAGGCGTTCACATGCGCCCAGTTTACCCCCATGCGCCCCGAGAACCGGTCGTCGTAATAGGTATCGAGGACCATATTTTCCGCCACGGTGAAATTCTTGATCAGCCCTGCGGTCTGGCGGTCTTCGGGGATATGGGCGATGCCCAGCCGGTGCCGCTTGCGGGCAGAGGCGTGGGTGATGTCCTGCCCGTCAAAGGTGACCGTGCCGTGGGCCACACGGCGCACGCCAGTCAGAGCCTCGATCAGGGCGGATTGCCCGTTGCCCTGCACACCGGCTATGCCCACGATCTCGCCGCTGCGCACTTGCAGGTTCAGACGGTCCACGGCGATGTCGTCATTGTCGCGCAGGATCGTCAGATCGCGGGTTTCCAGCAATGTCGGGCCGGGATTGAATGGGCCTTTGGCCACTTCGAAACTGACAGGGCGTCCGACCATCATCTCTGCCAAAGCAGGGCGCGTCAGGTCGCGCGGCAGGCCGCCGCCCACAATCCGCCCGCTGCGGATCACGCTGATGCGGTCGGCAATTTCAAGAATTTCGTTCAGCTTGTGGGTGATGAAAACCAGCGCCTTGCCTGCGTCACGCAGGGATTTGACGATCTCGAAGAACTCGTCCACCTCTTGCGGGGTCAGCACGGCGGTGGGTTCGTCAAGGATCAGCACATCGGCCGAGCGGAACAGCACCTTGATGATCTCGACCCGCTGTTGCGCGCCCACAGGCAGCGTTTCAATCAGCGCGTCGGGGTCCACCTGCAACCCGTAGCGTTCGTTGATTTCGCGCACCTGCGCGCGGGCGGTGGTCAGGTCCAGATGATCCAGCCGTCCGGTGGGTTCCACCCCCAGCACAACGTTTTCGGTCACAGTAAACACAGGCACCAGCATGAAATGCTGATGCACCATGCCGATGCCTGCGCGAATGGCATCACCGGGGCCGTCGAATGTGACGGGCTTGCCATCGATCAGAACCTCGCCTGCGGTCGGGCTGTAAAGCCCGCACAGCACATTCATCAACGTTGACTTGCCCGCTCCGTTTTCGCCAAGTAGCCCCAGAACCTCGCCTGCTTTGATGGTCAGGTTCACGTCCTCGTTCGCCGTCACCGGCCCGAAACGTTTGGTGATCCCGCGCAGTGCGATTTCCATGGGGCTGCTCCTTGATCCGGACCTATTGTCCGACCGTGATCGACCCGTCGATGATGCCCGCACGGATGGCGTCAAGTTCGGCCTTGAGCGTATCGGGCACCATGGCGTCCATGTCATGGAACGGGGCCAGATCGACACCGCCGTTTTCAAGCGAACCGACCAGCACGCCGCCTTCAAACGTGTCGGTCATCGCCATTTCGATGACCCGCCGCACGGTGGCGTCCATGCGCTTGGTGATGGATGTCAGGTAGACGTGCCGTTTCTCGGGGTCGGTCAGGTAAAGGTCTGCATCCACGCCAATGATCTTGAGCGCGTCTGTCCCCAACTCATCCGCCAGTGCCGCCGATCCAAGGCCAACCGGCCCCGCAACAGGCAGCACGATGTCGGCCCCTTCGTCATAAAGGTTCTGCGCAAAGGCGCGCCCGTCATCCAGCGATTCAAAGTTGTTGGTGAAAAGCCCCTCGCGGGTGTCGGTGTCCCAGCCCAGCACGGTGACCGACGTGCCGTTTTGGGCATTGTAATAGTCCACACCCCACGAAAACCCGTCCATAAAGATCGTCACGGGTGGGATGTTGATCCCGCCAAAGACGCCTAGAATACCCGTGCGGGTCATGCCTGCGGCCAGATAGCCCGCCAGAAACGCCGCCTCATCCGTCGAATAGACCTGCCCCAGCACGTTGGGGATCGGCGGATCATAGGCGAAGTCCACGATCGAGAACTTCTGGTCGGGGTTGGCAATCGCTGCGGTCTGGGTGGCATCGCCCAGCAGGAAACCGACGGTGACGATCACATCGCAGTCGCCGTCGATCAGCGAATTGAGGTTGGCCTCGTAGTCTGTTTCCGCCTGTGATTCCAGAAAACGGGCGTCGATGCCGAAGTCGTCGACGGCATCCTGCACACCCTTCCATGCAGTCTGGTTAAAGCTGTTGTCGTCAATCCCGCCAGTGTCCGTGACCTGACAGGCTGTAAAGGCAGATGCACTGCCCGCTGCGGTCAGCAAAAGCGCCGCA
>JBFEQR010000107.1:0-7020 GCA_041549425.1 Yoonia sp.
GCATGTTCCCGTCGCCTGCATGGAACACGTTGCCCACATCAAGGCCGAACTCTTTTGACATCTCGCCGATACGGCGCAGCACCAAAGGCAGGGATGACACAGGGATTGTGCCGTCAAGGCACATGTAATCGTTGATCTGGCCCATCGCGCCAAAAGCCGACTTGCGGCCCAGCCAGATGCGGCCCGCTTCTTCGGCACTTTTGGCTTCGCGCAGTTCGACGGGATTGTGGCTGGCCGCGATTTCCATGATCAGCTTCAGCTGCGCATCGATTTCCGCGTCAGAGCCTTCGACCTCGACGATCAGCAAGGCTTCACACATCGGATAGCCCGCCTTGGCAAAGTTCTCGGTCGCTTCAATACAAGGGCGATCCATGAATTCGATGGCCACCGGCAGAACGCCTGCCTTGATAATGTCGGTGACGACCTGACCGGCCACTTCGGAACTGTCATAGCCCATCAGCACGGGCCGCGCGCCTTCGGGTTTGTGCAAAATCCGCAAGGTGGCTTCGGTGACAACGCCAAGCTGGCCTTCCGAACCGCAGATCACGCCCAGAATATCCAGACCGCCCGCATCCAGATGCGCACCGCCGATTTCGACGATGGTGCCGTCCATCAGCACCATGGTCACACCCATCAGGTTGGTCCGGCCCGTCTGCACACGCACATAGCGGTCTTCGTAATTCGTTTCGATCACGTCATTCATCTTGGCCACACCAAGGATCACGCAATCCGCCGTGGGCAAAGCGCCACCGGCAAGCGATGTGCCCGATCCGCGCGGTACTACCGGCACGCCCATTTCGTGGCAGATTTTCAATACATCCGACACTTCCTTGGTCGATGCGGGCAAAACGGCGCACAGCGGCGGGCATTTGTAGGCTGTCAGTGCGTCACATTCATAAGCGCGGGTTTCGCGCTCGTCCGAGATCACGGCGTCACGGGGCAGCACCTCTGATAGGCGCGCCACGATCTGTGCTCTGCGCGACAGAACTTGCGCGTTTGGGGTAGGCATTTCCATAAGACGACTCCCTGACCTTTGGTTTGGTAAAAATATATTACCAATTTTGCTGTGTGGCAAGTCTTCACTGTAGGCGCTACATATCGGCGCATGCAAATACTCGATCACATAGCGCTTCTTTCATTGCTCGACTGGATTGCGGCAGCGTTATTCCTGCTGTCGTGGCTCGTCATCGGGTGGTGGATCGAACATCCGGGCGTCAAACACCCCTCCGTCACCGTCCTTATGTCAGAGCGTCGCCGCGACTGGATGAAGGTCTTTGTGACCCGTGATCCGCGCATTTTCGACAGTCAGATCCTGACAAGCCTCAGACAAGGGACATCGTTTTTTGCCTCGACCTGCCTGCTGGCGGTGGGTGGCGTTCTGGCCCTTGCGGGCAACACGGAACCTTTGCGCGGTGTGGCTGCCGAAGTCAGTGAAATGGCCGTGCCAGTCCTGATCTTCCAGATCAAGCTGGGTCTTGTCGCCCTTTTTCTGACCAATGCGTTTTTGAAATTCGTCTGGGCCAACCGCGTCTTTGGCTATTGCGCGGTGTTGATGGCGGCAGTGCCGAATGACCCGTCGGACCCGCAGGCGTATCCAAGAGCCGCCCAAGCGGCGGAACTGAACATTCGTGCCGCAATAAACTTCAATCGCGGTTTGCGCGCGATGTACTTCGCGCTCGCTGGGCTGGCTTGGCTTTTGGGCGCGACGGCTTTGATGGTTGCAACAGTGGCAGTCGTTTGGATCGTCTGGTCACGGGAATTTGCATCCTTGCCGCGTGAAATCCTGCTAAAAGATGTGCCATGAAATTCGTTGGCCTTCTGGCGGTCGCCGCCATGCCTGCCCTTGCTGATAGCCCCGTCGTCACACAGGTGACCGTGAGTGGCGACCGTTTCAGCGTGACCCTGTCCCATCCCGATACCGGCTGGGACCACTATGCCGACGGGTGGGAGGTGCTGGATGCCGATGGCAACAGCCTGGGTCTGCGCGAACTATTACACCCGCATGTAGCCGAACAACCCTTCACACGCGCGCTGGGCGGTGTGCAGGTGCCCAAAGGTGCCAGCACCGTTTATGTGCGTGCGCGCTGCAATGTGGATGGCTGGTCGGACACACTGTTCAAGGTGGACCTGACCGATTAGCGGCGCCCTTCGCGCAGCCATGCGCCAACCATCAACAGTGCGGACAACAGCAGAAACGCCCAAGCCGGAAGGATCGGGGTGATGCTGATATCCGCGGTGCGGAAGGCATCGCGTGGTGTGATGCCGATCCAGCCACGTCCGGCGGCAGGCCGCCCTGCGCGCACTGTACGGATATCCAGATCACCATCAGACACGCGCATGACCCCGCCCCGCGTGCTGTCGATCAGCGGGGTGAGCGCTTCGGCGCTGGCAATTGTTTCCTCGAATTCGCGCGGCGCGGCTGTGCCAAGCGCAATCACGGCGGATTCTTCGGTGTCCGTCAGCCGGTAAAGACCGATTTCAGGGGCATCCCAACGTGCTTCGAACCGACCGGGCGACACTTCTACCAAGGGCGCAACGGTTTGTGTCCCGTCGGGATGGGTAATGGTCACATCGCCGGTTTCGGTCTCAAGCGTGCGG
The DNA here is from genome assembly GCA_041549425.1 of Yoonia sp. GTDB lineage: Bacteria > Pseudomonadota > Alphaproteobacteria > Rhodobacterales > Rhodobacteraceae > Yoonia. Next base: position 2,599 of record JBFEQR010000107.1, read on the forward strand.
CGGATGATGCGCATGGTCTGCCCCGCAGGTTCAACCCAAAGCGCCTCTTCCTCCAGTTCAGGTTCCTTCATCATCCAGTGGGCCAGACGCCGCAGCAGTTCCAGTTGCGGCCCGCCACCTTCATAGCCGCGATCCCAAAGCCACGAATGATCAGATGCCAAAAGAGAGACACGCCCGTCCCCGATCCGGTTCAGCGCCAGAAGCGGGCGGTCATCAAGGCCCGACATCACCGTGGTTGCCGTTTCCGGCACAAGCACATCCACCAGACGGAACCAGCGTCCCCAACCGGGGCCCTCGCCATCCGGATTCGGGGCCAGCACGTCCAGCCCTTCGGTGACCGGATGCCGTGCGCCGATGTCGGTAATTTGCGGCACGAAACCTTCTTCGAACACCCGCGCAGTCGGCGCACCCGGCAGGATTTGCCCCAAGGGCGAGCGGTAGATGCTATCGGCAGAGCCGTATTCAGGCCCCGATGACACCAGCACAGCCCCGCCCTGTTCGACATAGGATTTGATGTTCTCGAAATAGCTGCCGGGCAGGATGCCGCGTCGCCTGTAGCGGTCGAAAATGATCAGGTCGAAATCGTTGATCTTTTCAAGGAAAAGCTCGCGGGTTGGAAAGGCAATCAACGACAGCTCGTTCACGGGGACACCATCGCGCTTTTCGGGGGGGCGCAGAATGGTGAAATGTACCAGATCGACAGAGGAATCCGACTTGAGCAGATTGCGCCATGTCCGTTCGCCGGGATGCGGTTCGCCAGAGACCAGAAGCACGCGCAGCCGGTCGCGCACGCCGTTGATCTGCACAACAGCCGTGTTGTTGCGGTCGGTCAATTCGCCGCTCGCTGCGGGGATGGTGAATTGCAGCACGTTCATGCCGCCGTGCGGCAGTTCCAGCGGTAGGCCGATATCCTGACCAATCGGCACGGTCACGGTGAACGGGTCTGCGCCATCCACTGAAATCGACAGTGGAACAGAAGTGGCGGCCGGTGCTGCCCCCTGATCCTCGATGCGCAGGGTCAGCGTCACCTCTTCGCCAAGGATCGCAAAGGCGGGTGCGTTCGAGATCACAAGACGCCGGTCCCAATCCTGCGGCTCTCCGGTCAGGACGGCGTGCAGCGGGGCGGGCAGGTTCGGGGCACGCTCCAGATCGTGCAGGCGTCCGTCTGTGACCATGATGATGCCCGCAATGCGGGCGTTTGGCTCTTCGGCCAGCGCCTCTGCCACGGCGGTCATCAGCGTTGTGCCTATGTCGCCTTCACCGTCTTGCAGGGTCACGACACGCATTTCCGTGTTGGGCTGGCGGGCCAGTTCGTCGGTGATGTTGGCGATTGCGGCGGCGTTCTGGTCGGGGCGCGTGCCGATGCGCTGGCTTGCGCTTTCATCGACGACAACAAGGACGATATCACTTAGCGGTGCGCGGTCCTCTTGCTGCACAGCGGGGTTGGCAAGTGCCAGCAGCAAGGCCACCCCTGCCAATCCGCGCAACCACCAGCCGGGCAAGCGCCGCCAGACGGCCAGAAACACGGCCACCGCCGCCAGTGCAGCGACAACAGCAAAAAGCGCAAGCGGGATCAGGGGATCAAAGATAAGCGTGCCCGTCATCACTACTGCCCCAACCGATCCAGCAGGTCAGGGACATGGACCTGATCCGACTTATAGTTGCCAGTCAGCACGTGCATGATCACATTGACCCCGAACCGCAGCGCGAATTCGCGCTGACGTTCGCCCGACATGCCGCGCCCGACGGGGAACATGCGCCGCCCTCTTTCGTCGACCGCCCACGCGCGCGCCCAGTCGTTGCCGCCAATGACAACCGGTGTCACACCGTCATTGAGGTTGCGAAACGGCATCCCCTCGACGGCGGGGCCATCAAAAGTCGCGGCCTCGACCCAGACGTCGCGGCTGGCGTAACGGCCGGGGAAGTCCTGTAGCAGATAGAAGGTGCGGGTCAGCACATGATCCGAGGGGATCGGCTCAAGCGCGGGAATATCCAGAGATCGCGCAATGGCCTGCAATTTGCGCCCCGCTGGCGAACCGGAGCCAAAACGCGCGGTGTCGGCATCGCGTGTGTCGAACATGATCATGCCGCCGGTGCGCAGATAGCGGTTCAGCTTTGCATAGGCTTCGCGGCTGGGCAGTGGCTGATCTGCGGTGACGGGCCAGTAGAGGAACGGAAAGAAGGCCAGTTCATCGGTCTCAAGGTCAACGCCGATGGGGGTGGCCGGTTCAATGGATGTGCGCCGGAACAGGGTTTGCGACAGACCCGACAAGCCAGCAAAGGCGATCTGGTCCGTTTCGCGATCACCCGTTAGCACATGGGCCAGCACCACCTCGGATGTGGCGCGAAGGGCGAAGTCTTCGGCGCTTTGTGCTTGCGCCTCGGGGGCAAAGAAGATCGCAAGGGCAAGGGCTGCCGCCACATCGGCGCGCGGGCCGCGCAGACGACCGCCCAAGGCAAGCGAAGCAATAACGTCGACCAGCAAAAGCAGGACCGTCGCACTAAGCAGCCAGCCTTTCAGGGCGGTTTCGCGCACGACATCCATTCCCTCAACGATGACGCTGGCAGGCCATTGGGCGATGCTGAGCGTGGTTTCCGCGCCAATCACATTTAATGCAATCTGCCGGTCGCCGCCCGCATAGAGGCCAGGCAAAAGATCAGGGCCCAGCGTGCCCGCGACCAGTTTCTCACCGGCCACACCAGACAGCGCGCCACCGTCTTGCAGGCGGCCATAGCCATCAAGGACCCTGTTGGGCAGCCATGTGGTGCCAGCCAGTTCGCTTTCGTCCAAAGCCGCAGGACGGGTCGACACGGCCAGTCTTTCCAGCATCTGCACGAAAAGGCCTGACAGGGGCAGGCTGGACCATTCCGCATTGGCGGTGACATGGACCAGCACGATCTGGCCTGCACCGCTCAGCTTGCGCGTGACCATGGGCGTGCCATCCGACAATTGCGCAATCACCCGTTCGGCAAGGGTCGGGTCTGGCTGGGCCATGACTTGTGACGTCACGCTGACGTCATCGGGAACGGGCAGTCCGAAAAACGGGCTGTCTTCGGCAAAGGGGGCGAGTGTTTTGGGTTCTCCCCAACTCATCGCGCCACCGACCGAGCGGCCACCAGAGCGCAGGCGCACCGGCAACAGCGGGTCTTCGGCATTGCGCCCCTGATCGGATGCAGCAAGGCGGGGACCGGCAAAGCGCAACAGCATACCGCCGTTTTCAACCCACTCTGCCACGGCATCGGCTTCGATCCCTGCAAGGTTGGCGACGTCTGCCAGAATGATCACATCGGGGTTGGCCAGCAGAATATCCTCGAGCGTGCCGTCGATAATGTCGGCGGTCGGTTCCAGCGCCTCGCGCAGGTAATAAAGCGGGGAAAGCAGGTCCAGCCCTTCGCGGTCGTCACGTCCGGCGATCAGGGCAACCTCACGCCGCTTGAGCGCGTCATCGGTCAGGCTGACGGCACCGGCGGATCGTGTGCCGGTGATCTCGAACCGCGTGATCCGGTTGCGTAACTCGGGTGGCAGCACCATGGCCGTTTCACTGTCTGCCGCGCCCGCGTCAAACCGCAATGGCACTTGCGCCAGTTGCCGTTCCACTCCGGCCGGATCAAGGCCGACGGCGGTCACGCTGGTTTCGAATGCGCGGCCCTTGGGCGCGCGGGTGGCTGTCACGATCACTTCACCGTTGTCAAAGCGGGCAGGGCGCAGGCCGACGGTCTGGCGCGGCGTCTGAAAGACAGTGACGGGCCCGCGATCCGCCAGCGTATCCAGCAATGCATCACGTCCGTCCCAATCCAGCCCGTCGGAAATCCAGTAGGTTTCAAAGGGCCCCTCTGTGCGCCCGAACCACGCTGCCGCACCCGCGGGTTGCCACGGTTTGGGCTGCAAGTTGGGCAGACGGTTTTTCCAGTCATTGGGTGATGCAAAGGGCAGCGTGTCGACAGGCAGATCACTGAGGTTCAGCACAGCCGTCCGACGGTCAGCCAACGCTGCTTCGGACAAAAGCGTGTCCACGCGGTCAAGCCGTGCCTGCCATTGGGCGGCCCCTGCCCATGATCCATCCATCACGATCACCAGATCGCCACTGCCCTCGCGGGCGTTTTGCGGGTTCAGGACCGGACCGGCAAAGCCGATAATTGCCGCTGCAACCGCCAAACTGCGCAGCAAAAGCAGCCACCACGGGGTGCGGTCCGTCTGCTGAGTGTCGTCGGTCAGCCCCAACAACAGCGCCACACCGGGGAAACGTCGGCGGACCGGTGCAGGCGGGACTGCGCGCAGAAGAATCCACAAAATCGGGAGTGCGATCAGGCCAAGTAGCAGCCAGGGGGCGGTAAAACCGATGGGGCCAAGACCCAGCATTACAGCAAAGAACTGGGGCGCTGCCCCAGACCCCGGAGTTTGGATGGCGAAATGACAAGAAA
>JBFEQR010000108.1:0-7017 GCA_041549425.1 Yoonia sp.
AATTGCTGCAACATCGCCTCGCGGGTGGCCTGATCAAGGTTCACGTCCAGAATTTCAGCGCGGGTAACCTCGATGCCCCAGTCGTCAACCTGCTGGGCAACCTGTGCACGCACAGCCTCGATCAGGTTGGACCGGTTCGCCTGCACCTGATCCAGCTCCATGCGCCCGATTTCGGAACGCACGATGCCAGCGACCGTCGTTGAAATTGCGCCATCAACATCGCGAATGCGGTAAACCGTCTTTTCAGGCTCGATAATGCGGTAAAACACGGATGTTTCGACCTGCACCAGAACGTTGTCGGACGTGATCGCATCCTGCGTCATGGACGGAAGCTGGCGTTCAAGGATCGACACCTTGTGACGCACGCGATCCAGAAACGGCACAATAAAGTTGATGCCCGGCCCGAGGACCGAGTGCAAACGGCCCAGACGCTCGACGACAAATTTCTCCGACTGCGGCACAATGCGCACGCCCGCCAGAATGCAGACGACAATAAAAAGCGCCAACAAGAGATAAAGTATGTTCTGGCCCACGAACTCAGCAAGCATGGATCTGTTCCTCAAATGTTATGAGGAACAGATAAGAGTGATTCAGGCGGACTTCAATGTATGCTGTTGTATACTATGCTGGCGGCCCGAGGCGATCCGGTCTTGCACGGCATTGCCCACAAGTTCGGCAGTCGCCGCTGAAAGGGTCCAGCCAAGATGCCCGTGACCGGTGTTGTAAAACACGCGGGCATCGCGGCCTGCACCCACACGCGGCATCATGTTCGGCATCATCGGCCGCAGACCCGCCCAAGGCACGACATTCTCGGTGCAGACATCGGGGAAATGTGTCTCGCACCAATCAACCAGAGGCTTCACACGATCGGCGCGAATATCACGGTTTTCGCCGTTGAACTCCGCCGTACCCGCAATACGGAAGCGGTCGCGGCCAAGGCGTGAGGTCACGATCTTTGCTTTGTCATCAAGCAGGGAGACGGTCGGTGCCGCCGCCTGGGACACCTCGTCGGGCAGGTTGACGGTGATCGAATAGCCTTTGACCGGATAGACGTTCACACGGTCGCCCAACATCTTGGCAAAGCTGCGCGACGCCACACCTGCGGACACAACAATCGCGTCAAAACGATGCATGTCGCGCGCCTGTACGGTCACGCCATCGGCGTCAGAACTGACGTTTTGCACAGCATGACCCATCTCGAACTGCACGCCCTGCTTGCGCAGCCAGTTGGCCAAGCCAACGGTGAACTTGTGGATATCGCCGGTGCTGTCGCTTTCGGTCCAGAAACCACCCAGAATATCACCCCGCAATGCAGGCTCTTTCGCCAGTGTTTCGGCGGCTGTCAGCTCGCGACGCTCCAAACCACCCTGCGCCAACAGGTCGGTGACGCGGCGGGCGTGATCGAAATCCTTCTGGGTCTTGTAGAAATGCAGAATGCCGGCGGGTGTGAAATCAAAATCAATACCCGCGTGGTCAGCCATTTCCGACAAACCGGCCCGTGCAGTCACCGCCAGCCGCGCCGTTTCGATCGTGTTGGATTTATACTTCGGAATATTCGCCAGAAATTCCGCCATCCAGCTCAGTTTGTGCCAGCTTGGACGGGGGTTCACGGACAGTGGCGCATCCTGCTGCATCATCCACTTGATACCCTTCAGAACAGTGGACCATTGGTTCCACACTTCCGCGTTTGACGCGCTCAACTGGCCACCATTGGCGAAACTGGTCTCCATCGCAGCATAGCGCTGGCGATCAAAAACAGTGACGTCATAACCGCGTTTCGTCAGTGAATAAGCAGTGGTCACACCGGTAATTCCGGCTCCAAGTACAGCAATTCTAGGCATGGTAAGTCTCCTACCATATGCCCCCGCCGTCTGCTGTACCTGAGAGATTCGCCCGATCAGGGCTTGCTCCTTCGGCGGACCACTCAAGGTCTCTCTTCGGCGTGTTGCACCCCAACCGGTCCTTTTACCTGAGAGTGACCGGGGCGGTTGCTCCTTCGGCGACGGACCTGACCGTTCTCTCCCGGTCGGCGTGTTTCCTATTGGAAACTCCTATATGAACTGCGCACAAAAACAACTCTTTTTTGCGCGCAGTTGCAAACTTCTTCCGAGCATAAATATCCCCGCCGGAGGCATCGACCGCAGCCACAGGTGCCGCCGCTCATTGAACCGCGCAAAAGGGAGGCGTACGATACCGACATGCCAGCCCTTTGCCGCGATTGCCTGACGACCTTTGACAGCGAAACCCGCTGCCCACAGTGCCGCAGCCCAAGGGTGACGCGGCACCCGGAACTGTTTGATCTGGCCATCGCGCATATGGATTGCGACGCGTTCTATGCATCGGTCGCAAAAAGGGATAATCCCGAACTGGCGAATAGACCCGTTATCATTGGCGGTGGCAGGCGCGGGGTGGTTTCAACCGCCTGCTATGTGGCGCGAATCAAGGGCGTGAAATCGGCGATGCCGATGTTCAAGGCGCTCAAGCTGTGCCCCGACGCAGTCGTGGTCAAACCCGATTTCGACGCCTATGCGACCGCGTCCAAGGCAATCCGCGCAATGATGGACGAACTGACGCCGGTCGTTGAACCGCTGTCGCTGGATGAAGCCTTCATGGATTTGCGCGGCACAGCACGCCTGCACCACGCGCCGCCCGCGGTCATGTTGGCACGGCTGGTCAAACGGATGAAGGACGAACTCGGGCTGACCGGATCGATCGGCTTGTCACACAACAAGTTTCTGGCAAAAGTGGCCTCTGACCTCGATAAACCACGCGGGTTTTCGATCATCGGGAAGGAAGAAACCACGGCCTTCCTGCGGCCCAAACCAGTGCGGCTGATCTGGGGCATCGGGCCTGCCGCGCAATCCAGCCTTGAAAGTGCGGGCATCCGCACGTTTGACGATCTGCTGCGCTGGGACCGGCGCGATTTGCACGATCGCTTCGGCAGCATGGGGGAACGCCTGTATTCCCTGGCAAGAGGAGAGGACGGGCGGCGTATTTCGACCAACAGCCCGGTGAAGACCTTATCGAACGAGACGACTTTTCACGAAGATACCGGTGATGTGGACATTCTGGACGGGCATCTTTGGCGCATGGCCGAAAAGGTCTCGGCGCGGGCAAAGGCCAAGGACAAGGCGGGGCGTGTCGTGACGCTCAAGCTCAAGACGTCCGACTTCAAACTGATCTCGAAACGCCAAAGCCTGCGCCATCCGACCCAGATCGCCGATACGGTCTATCGCACGGCGCGCGGACTTTTTGATCAGGTCAGCAACCGCGGACCTTTCCGTCTTTTGGGTGTGGGACTGTCAGAGATTTCAGGTGATACCGATGCCGACCGCGAAGGTGATTTGCTCGACCCCGACGCGCAAAAACGCGCGCAGGCGGAAAAGGCGGCAGACCAGATACGCGCAAGGTTCGGCAAGGACGCCATTATCAAAGGGCGCGCCCTGCGTTAGGGGTAAGGTGGATCTTGATCCACTTTACGCTATTCGGCGGCCACTTTCTGGGCGTCATCGCGACCGATATCGGCGATCTCGGCAATGACACCGCGCAAAAGCGCCTGAAACGCGCTGAACCCTTCATGCGGCTCCATCGTGCGCTCGTTCATATAAAGGGCGCGGTCAATCTCGATCTGGATGGCATGCTGGCGGCGCGCGGGCCTGCCGTAATGCTGTGTAATGAAAGCGCCCGCAAAAGGCATGTTCCGCGCAACCCGCAATCCGGCGGTCGCAAAGGCCGCCTCGACGCGCTCCACAATCGGCCCTGCCGCTGTGGCCCCGAATCTGTCCCCCAGAACGATATGCGGGCGCGCAGCACCGGGCGGGCCGACGTTTTCCAGCGCCTCGTGCGGCATCGAATGGCAATCGATCAGGATCGCCTCGCCAAAGGTATTTGCGCTTTCATCCAGCAACGTCTGCAACTGATCGTGATAAGGACGCCAATACTGTGTGATCCGGCGGTGCGCCTCGGCCAAGGAGAGCTTGCCACGATAAATCTGGCGCCCGTTGGCAACGACGCGCGGAATGACGCCCAGACCACTGGCGATACGGGGATTGTGGGGCGCGCGGCGTACGCCTTCGATCAAGGCGGCATCCAGTTCATCCGGTCCGCGGTTCAGATCAAGATAGGCCCGCGGTGCCGTCGCTGTCAGAAATGGCGCGCCGTGGTTGGGGGCGTCTTCGAACAGAATATCGACGAACGCGTCCTCGGATGAACGGATCTGGCTTGCATCCAGAACGGCATCGCGCAAAAAGCTGGCCGGATAGTCCCGACCGCTATGGGGTGACGCGAATACCACGCTGGTCGTGCACGCCTTTGGTCGGGCAAGATGAAACGCTGTCTTGAGCAATAGAATGATCCTCTCGAGACATTAGATAGCGCGTTTTTAGATTTTTTCAAAAGGCCTTGATCCCTCCTCCGACTCCTTTTATAGACCGCACGACTGACGCGGTTTGCCCGCGTCCTATTTCGTTATGGGGCGCTGGCAGAACGCAGAAGACACAGGATGATTAGCTCAGCGGTAGAGCACTTCGTTGACATCGAAGGGGTCACTGGTTCGATCCCAGTATCGTCCACCATGAATTCACCGGACCTTTGGTCCGAAACTGTAACCCAAGGCGCAATCCGCGCGCCGCGACATGAAGGAACGGACCCATGAAGGTACGCAACTCCCTCCGCTCGCTCAAGCAGCGCCATCGCGATTGCCGCGTCGTGCGCCGTAAGGGCCGCGTCTATGTGATCAACAAGACGCAACGCCGGTTCAAAGCCCGTCAGGGCTAAGACCTGCGAAAGCAGCAAATTGAAAAGGTCGCGGCCCACTCGGGCGCGGCCTTTTTTCTTTTGGCTATGACCTAGCCAATGCCGCCAGTCGCGCGCTACCTTGCAGCACAACGATCATGTGCAACGACAAAGGACAGCGCCCCATGACCTCCCTTCAATTCAAAGCAAGCACATTTGCAGCCCTTCTGCTGGGTGCGGCCACGCCTTCGCTGGCCCAGCAAAGCCTTTGCGGTGGTGTTGGAAACAACGGTGTCTGGATCGGAGGCGACGCGCAAAGTTCTGACATTGCAAACGCAGACAATTTTCGCGAGCAAATGGCGCTTGTCGTTGGGGGCAATGAATATGTGTCGCTGTTTTCGCTGTCAGCCCCGACCGACATCAGGCTTGAGGCAGAGGGCCGCGGCTCTGGCGATCCGATAATCGACCTGCTGGACAGCAACGGCGAGATCATCCTCAGCGATGATGATTCCGGTGGCAACGCAGCCGCCCGCGCGGAAACAACCCTGCAACCAGGCAGTTATTGCATGGCGATGCGCAGCTATGACGGCGGCCCCATGACCGCCTTTGTCCGCATCGGGCGTCAGGAACATGACCCGCTGACCGCTGGCGTTGATGCCGCGATTAATGATGCAACCGGAAGCTGTCTTGATGCGACACCCTTCGGCGCACTTGGAACGACGGCCACGGCCACGGCCGCTGAAAGCCCCTATTGGAGCTTCACCCTCGACGCTGCGACTCCGCTCACTATCACAGCCGAAAACGAAAACGCCGATCCGGTGATTACGCTTTACGACGCGGATGAAAGCCAGATTGCCGAGAATGACGACTTTGACGGGCTGAATTCACGCATTGATGTCTCTGATCCGTTGGCGCCCGGCACCTACTGTCTGCAGGTTTCCGCCCTGAGCGACGAGAGCGCCCCAATCACAATCGGCATTGATGCCTATGATGCAGAAGAGGCGTTGCTCTCTCTTTATGCCCGCGGGGAAATCGCGCCGCCTTTGGACGGCAGCATCCCTGTGACCGATCTTGGCGTGCTGCAATCGCGGATGCGTCATGATGTGCAGGCAGGCGTTGATGTGGATTGGTTCAGCCTTGACGTCGAAGAAGCAGGTCTGCTTTTGGTCGAAGCCATCGGCGGCGGCAACAGCGATCCATGGCTCGTCGTCTATGACGATCTCGGGCGTCAGATTGGCCAGAATGACGACTACGGCGATGGCTTGGACAGCCTCGTGACAGCGCGCGTTCAGGAAGGGACCTACATCATTGGTGTGCGCCAGTATGAGGGCAGTCAAGGCTTGATCCGGTTGCTGGCGGAACGCTACGTCCGCGCAAAATAAAGCCACGCCAGACACAGGCCCCCCTGATAAACCAAGAGGGCCTGCTGCAATCAGGTTTACCGACCGATCGTATCCGACAGAAGGCGCGCAAGCGTCGGCTGATCCAGATATCCGCTTGATTGCACGCCGCTACGCGTTTGGTACTCTGCGATGGCGCGGCGGGTGTCATCGTCAAAACGCCCGTCAACGGCGCCGACATTGTACCCAAGATCCTTCAACCGGCCTTCGATCAGGCGGCGCAAGACCGGATTGACGTTCAACGCGTCCTCTTTGGCCTGCGCCTCCCGACGGGCTTGTGCGTCATCTTCATCGGTCAACGCTGCCAATTCCTCTGTCGCGCGGTCTGCAAAAATGCCTTCGGGGTAGCGCTGCAGATAGGCACGGTATCCTGCCTCGTCGCCGCGCGCACCGGTTTCTTCCCAATACTCGCGATCAAGGCGCAGCGCCTCTTCGCGGGCGCGTTCTTCTTCGGCTTCAATCTCTGCCGCGCGGCGGCTGGCTTGGCCGTCAATCCGGTTGATCTGCGACGCTGTCAGGAATGACGTCTGCGCAAAGCCGTTGTCCTGCTGCCAATTACGGATTGCGCCTCGAGTGCCGGGGCCAAAGATGCCGTCAACGCCACGGGTATTATAGTCCAGCAAAGTCAGGTTCTGCTGGATAGCGCGCCGTTCATTGCGGGTCAGGTTCAGCGCGTCCTCGGCCAGTTCGGCAAGCCGGACCGGATCGTTTTCGATTTCGTCCAGACGGCGGCGGGCCTCTGCGGCATAGGGACTGCGCGGGTAGTCAAACAGAAAATCGCGATAACTGTCTGCTGTGTTGGCCTCTTGCGCATCGTTCCATGCCGCAAGACTGGCATCCACAGGGGCGACCGGCACGACAGGCGCGCTTTCGGCGGGTTGCA
>JBFEQR010000109.1:0-6992 GCA_041549425.1 Yoonia sp.
GACACCTGCCTTGCGGACGCCCATGATCTTGATGTCCTCGCCGATCTCGGGGTGGGCCTGCTTGACGGCAGGGGCGTTCAGATGCTGTTCGACCCGCAAAACGACCGTTTCCAGCGTGCTAAGCGGGGCATAACCGACGCCCACCGAGGTATCATTGGCCAAGGCCACCCCCTGTGACCGCTGGCGCAGGAACAGATCGACCAGATCGGACGAACCGGACCTTGTCAGCGTATGCAAAACTGCGTGTTTGGTCGGGTCGAGGGCGTGCATGTGGGTTTTCAGCCACGTCGTCGCGGCGTCGTGGAACAGATCCTCCACCGGTACCTTGACCCCTTTGAAGCTGGCCGTGGCGCGTCCGGCGACATAGAACGCGAACGGTTGCGCGACCGCGCCACCGCCAAAAGCCGGATGCGCAGTGCCGCCCCACAAAAGCGCCTTGTCCACGTTGTGGTGCAGCACAAGGCCGAAGCGGTCCAGATAGAACCGGCAAAGCGCGAGGCTGAATTCTTCGGCAATGGCGTCGCAAATGCTGTCGGGGTGCCCAAGTCCCTTGCGCTCGACGATTTCGACGTCGCGCGTTTGCGCGGCTGGCGTTTGGAGCAGGTTGACCGTCGGTGTCATGTCTGTCGTTCCCTTCGTTGACCGGTCCGGTCTTTCACGCAAGGGGCCTGCGCGGGTGGGCCGCCCTTATCATGGCCTCAGTATACCCTTGGAACCAGCCGATAGCGAACGCGCTGCGCATAATCCCGATAGCCCTGCAGTTCTTGGTGCAGGGTGTGGTCTTCCAATGCCGTCCGGAGGACCGTGATCAGCAGTGCGGCCACCGCCGGCAGCAAGGCCCAGAGCGACCCCAAGCCAAGCACGATCCCGAAGAGGGGAAATATGTTTCCCGCATACCCCGGATGCCGCACGAACCGGTACGGACCGCTGTCGCAAACCCTGTGCCCCAGATCGGTGCGGATGATCGTCATGGCAAAGAAAAAACGGTTCTCTGCCAAAGCCCAAGAGCCAAAGGCATATCCCGCTGCGATCAGGACAAAGCCGACAGCATTCAGCCACAGCGGAAACGGCGGCGACCAGCCATAGCGATGGTCAAGCCCCGCCACGATCACCAAAGGGTACACGATGCTGATCGCCATCAGGGGGGCAAGCAGCTTGTCCCACGCCTTTGCATTGCGCAAATTCGCGGCGTCCTGCCTGTGGGCCGTCAATCCCGGATGGCGCCGTTCCGCCCAGATACGCCCACCGATGCCCGCAGCGATGATCATTATGGAATAGAGCCACGCCTGCCACCACCCGATGTCACCGCCGCAGATCAGCAGGATAAGCGGTATCAACAGATAAACCCCGACTAGCCTGATCCAGTGCCGCAACGATGCGGCCTGAGCGCGTCCTTGACTGGTGCCTTGGTCCGACATGAAATCCCTCCTCCAAAAAAAAGAGATTGCCCCCAGTGTATGACCAGTGATTTTTCAGATCAACGATGCGTGGTTTTGGTCAACTTCGGGCGCGGTGTGCCATGCCGACAGCCCGTATGGAGGTACGAAAAACCGCGATGCCCCCGAATAGGACATGGCGACAGACTTTTTGCAAAAGTCTGCTTGCCCCGTCCCGCGATGGTGTTAAACCCCACGCAACCCCGTTTTAGGATCAAAACCATGAACGTTTTTGCTGATATTCGCACCCGTGTGCTGGCCTGTCTTTATGAGTTGGTTGCCGATGGCACTTTGCCCGCCGGTCTTGTGACCGATGCCATCACGGTCGAGCCGCCGCGCGATGCCGCCCATGGCGATATGGCGACCAATGCGGCCATGGTTCTGGCAAAGCCCGCCAAGATGAACCCCCGCGTGATCGCAGAGGCGCTTGCGGCCAAGCTTCTGGATGATCCCCAGATCGCCGTGGCAGAGGTGGCAGGTCCGGGTTTTCTGAATATGCGTCTGGTGCCCGAGGTCTGGCAGGGTGTGGTGAAAACCGCGCTGACCGATGCGACCTATGGGCAATCGACACTGGGGCAGGGGCAAAAGCTGATGGTCGAATATGTGTCGGCCAACCCCACAGGGCCGCTGCATGTGGGCCACACACGCGGTGCGGTATTCGGCGACGCGCTGGCGCGGCTGCTGGATTACGCGGGCTTTGACGTCACCAAGGAATATTACATCAACGACGGCGGTGCGCAGGTCGATGTGCTGGCGCGGTCTGTCTATTTGCGCTACCTTGAGGCGCATGGCCAAGAGGTCGCCTTCGAGGACGGCACCTATCCTGGTGATTATCTGATCCCCGTAGGGCAGGCGCTGAAGGACAAGGTGGGCGATGCTTATGTCGGGCAGGACGAAAGCGTCTGGCTGGAAGATATCCGCGCCTTTGCCACCGAAGCCATGATGGACCTGATCCGCGAAGATCTGGCCCAGCTCGGGGTCACAATGGACAGCTTCTTTAGTGAAAAGTCGCTTTATGGCACTGGCTTGATTGAAAAAGCCATTGCGGAACTTGACGCCAAGGGCCTGATCTATCGCGGTGTGCTGGAGCCGCCCAAAGGCAAGATGCCCGAAGACTGGGAACCACGCGAACAGACCCTGTTCAAATCCACCGCCCATGGCGACGATGTGGACCGGCCTGTGCAGAAATCGGACGGCTCTTGGACCTATTTCGCCCCCGATATCGCGTACCACTATGACAAGGTGCAGCGCGGGTTCGACCAGTTGATCGACGTCTTTGGTGCCGATCACGGCGGTTATGTCAAACGGATGAAGGCGGCTGTCTCGGCCCTGTCTGATGGCCGCGTGCCGCTGGATGTAAAGCTGACGCAGCTTGTGAAGCTTTACAAGAACGGCGCGCCGTTCAAGATGTCCAAACGGGCAGGGACCTTTGTCACCCTGCGCGATGTGGTCGATCAGGTCGGCCCCAATGTCACCCGTTTCCACATGCTGACGCGCAAGAACGACGCGCCGCTGGATTTCGATTTCGATAAAGTGCTGGAGCAGTCCAAGGACAATCCGGTGTTTTACGTCAACTACGCCTATGCGCGGGTGAATTCCGCCGTGGCCAAGGCTGCGACATTCACCGATGTGTCGGACGCCACGCTTGCTGGTGTTGATCTTTCCGGTCTGACCCATGAGGCCGAACTGACCGTCATCAAAAAGCTGGCCGAATGGCCGCGTCTGGTGGAAATCGCCGCCAAAGGGCATGAGCCGCACCGCATCGCGTTTTACCTGTACGAACTCGCCTCGGACTTCCATGCGCTCTACCATCAGGGCAACGGGGACGAGGCATTGCGGTTCGTGCAAGAGGGTGACTCAGATACCACACAGGCGAAAATTGCGCTGATCAGGGCCGTTGCGATTGTTATTTTGCACGGTTTGGGTATTCTTGGGGTCACTCCGGCAGAAGAGATGCGCTAACGCTCCAGACGCCGGACCGAGCAATAATGACCCCGCAAAGCCATAAGGCATGGGGCAAATGCGTGTGAGGCGACGATGGCAGTTTATGATCAGGGGTTTGCCCCGTCTGCGGGTGTACCCCGTGTTTCCAATCTGATGAATTATGCAGGTGCGGCCCTGTCGCTGGCGTTGATCGTCGGCGTAGGCTTTTGGGGCTACAAGCTGATCATGCGCGATGTCAGCGGTATCCCCGTTGTCCGCGCAATGGAAGGCGACATGCGTGTCCTGCCCGACAATCCGGGCGGGGATGTGGCCCTGCATACCGGTCTTGCGGTCAATGAAGTGGCCGCCATGGGCGAAGCTGGCGGTCCGGAGGATCGCCTTGTGCTTGCGCCACGCACCACCGGCCTTGCCCCCGAGGACCTTGAGGTGCAGCCAACGCCTGCGTTGCCGCTCGCGCCCGCTGCCGTGGCCCAAACAGAGGTCGTGACCCCCGCAGCACCTGCGGTGGACGCCGTGCCCACAGATGAAATTGCAGCACTTGCAGCAGAGCTTGCCGCAGGCACAGCACCGCTTGCCCCTGTGGCAGAGGCTGACGCGATCCCCACCGCCGTGCCTGGCGTGCGCGTGTCGCAACGACCTGTTGTGCGTCCTGCCAGCTTGCGTGTTGCCGCTGCGCCCGCACCGGTTGCTGCACCCGCTACAGGCAGCGAGGTCGCCGTAACCACCACCCCCTTCGCCGAAGGCACGCATCTGGTGCAGCTGGGCGCGTTTCCGAACCCCGCTTTGGCCGCGCAGGCGTGGGACCAGTTGCAGGCCCGTTTCGGTGATCTGATGGCGGATCGTGAACGCGTTATTCAGGTCAGCAACCAAAGCAGCGGCACATGGTACCGCCTGCGCGCCAGCGGCTTTACCGACCGTGCCGAGGCGCGGCGTCTGTGTGCGGCCTTGCAGGCTGAAAACACGGATTGCATTGCGGTTGTGGTCAACTAGGTGACTATGAACGCTGCGATTTTCGGCCCCGAGGGGCCGGTGATTACCGATTGGGAACGCGGTTTTTTCCGCGAGATGCAGCCCTTTGGCTTTATCGTGTTCGCCCGCAATATCGAAACCCCCGACCAGTTGCGGCGGCTGACCGATGATCTGCGCGCCTGTGTGGATCACGCAGCCCCGATCCTGATCGATCAGGAAGGCGGGCGGGTGCAGCGTTTGCGCGCCCCGCAATGGCGCGAATACCTGGCCCCCCTGGATCAGATGGACCGTGCGCGTGATCCCTTGCGCGCCCAATGGATCAGGAACCGTCTGATTGCCGCCGAATTGCTGGACGTGGGCGTCGACGCCAACTGCGCCCCCTTGGCCGATATCGCCGAAGACGCGACGCATCCGTTTCTTTACAACCGCTGCTACGGGCGGGACGTGGAAACGGTGATCGCCGCGGCGCGTGTCTGTCGTGATGCCCATCTGGCGGGCGGCGTTTTGCCTGTGCTGAAACACATCCCCGGCCACGGGCGTGCGACGACCGATAGCCATCTGCAACTGCCCCGTGTTGACGTGGCGCACAAAGACCTGTCGGCCCATGATTTCGCCCCGTTCAAGGCGCTGAATGACACGGTGATGGGCATGACCGCCCATATCGTCTTTTCCGATATCGACCCCGATCATTCTGCGACAACATCCGTCAAAATGATGGATGTGATCCGTAACGAGATCGGTTTCGATGGTCTTTTGATGACAGATGATATTTCGATGCAGGCGCTTTCGGGCAGTCTGACGGAACGCTCAACCGCCTCGATTGCGGCGGGCTGCGACGTGATCCTGCATTGCAATGGCGACGCGCAGGAAATGCAGGAGGTCGCCCAAGCCGCCGGTGACATGGGGCCTGCGGCCATGATCCGCGCAAAACGCGTGCTGGATGCGCGAAAACCCCCTGAAAATGTTGACATCCCGGGGCTGGAAGCGGAACTTACAGCGCTACTAGCCTAAAGGGGTCCGATGCAGGACGACGCGTTCCAAGAAGACACCGTCAGCGTCAGCGAACGCGTGGCCGCCGAGGCGCTGATCGTGGATGTCGGTGCCTTTGAAGGCCCGCTTGACCTGTTGCTGACCTTGTCGCGCACGCAAAAGGTGGACCTGCGCCAGATTTCCATTCTGGCGCTGGCAGAGCAGTATCTGGCTTTCGTCGAACAGGCCAAGCGGCTGCGGCTGGAACTGGCGGCGGATTACCTTGTCATGGCGGCGTGGCTCGCGTTTTTGAAATCACGCCTGCTGTTGCCCCCTGATCCCACCGAAGAGGGACCATCGGGCGAAGAATTGGCTGCACATCTGGCATTTCAGCTGGAACGCTTGCAGGCCATGCGTGAAGCGGCGGCCAAACTGATGGCGCGTGACCAGTTGGGCCGTGATTTCTTTGCCCGTGGTATTACCGAAGACGTGCAGCGTGTGCGCCGCGTGACCTATACCGCGACCCTGCTGGACCTGATGCAGGGCTATGCCCGCATCCGCACCCGCGATGATTTCCGGCCCTTCGTGATGGACCGCCAGCATGTCATGACCATGGAACAGGCGCTGGAGCGTATGCGCGGGCTGATCGGTTTTGCCGGTGACTGGACCGATATCGCAAGCTATCTGCCCGACGGGTGGGACGCCGACCCGCAGCGCAGGCGTTCGACCACTGCTGCGACCTTTGCGGCCTCTCTGGAATTGGCCAAGGAAGGCAAGATCGAAATCCGGCAGGGCGAGATGTTCGCCCCCATCCAAATCCGCAAGAAAGTCCCTGATGAGTAACGACGCGAAACCCAAGAACGACAGCCTGTTCGAAGCCCCGCCAATGGGCGAACAGGAACGTATGGTCGAGGCGATTCTTTTTGCAACGGCAGACCCTGTGACGGTGACCGAACTGACAGGCCGCATGCCCCATGGCTGCGATCCCGCCGAGGCCTTGGCCCATTTGCGCAAACGCTATGAGGGGCGCGGCGTGAATATCGTCAAGATCGGTGACGCATGGGCCATCCGCACGGCGGGCGATCTGGGCTTTTTGATGCAAAAGGAAACGGTCGAGACCCGCAAGCTAAGCCGCGCCGCGATCGAGACACTGGCCATCGTGGCCTATCATCAGCCCGTGACCCGCGCCGAGATCGAGGAAATCCGCGGTGTCAGTGTCAGCCGTGGCACGGTCGATCAGTTGATCGAACTGGAATGGATACGGTTCGGGCGGCGGCGCATGACGCCGGGGCGGCCTGTGACGTTTGTGGTCACGCAAGGGTTTCTTGACCATTTCGGGCTAGAGAACGCCCGCGACCTGCCGGGGCTGAAGGAACTGCGCTCTGCGGGGTTGCTGGACAGCCGTCCACAACCGGGTGCAGGTGCTTTGGGCGAGGCCGAGGATGACGAAGACGACAACCAGACAGAGTTGTTTGAAGACTGAGCCCCGCGCCCTATCTGTCCGGCGCGTAAGGGAGAGACGCCAATGAACATGAACCGGTTGATCAATATGGGCCTTCGGATGCTGATGAACAAAGGCATTGATGTTGCAGCCCGCAGGGGCAAGCGCCCCGAGGATATGACACCGCAAGACCGCCAGAACGCGCAGAAGGCCCGCCAGCAGGGCCAGACCGC
>JBFEQR010000110.1:0-6991 GCA_041549425.1 Yoonia sp.
CGCGATCTCGCACCGGCCAGAGGGGCTGTTTTCCAACGAAACGACGTATCTGCGCCTGCGTGCGATTATCCGGCAACTGGATTCGTTGCAGGAATTCGGCGTGACTGACACGGGTCAGCAGGAAGTGGTCAAAGCGCTCTGGGATCTCGCAGTGCAGTTAGAAGACGGCCGGCTTGCCGATGCCCGCGAACGTCTGCGCCGTGCGCAAGAACGGCTGGCAGAGGCGATGCGCAACGGCGCAACCGACGAAGAAATCGCAGAGCTGATGCAGGAACTGCGCGAAGCCACCGATGACTATATGCGGATGCTGGCCGAAGAGGCCGAACCTAGCGACGGCACCGATCAGGCAGATAGCGGTCAGAACGGCCAGCGGATGTCGATGGATGAATTGCAGGCGCTGATGGACCGCATCGAGGAGCTGATGCAGGAAGGGCGCATGGCCGAGGCGCAAGAACTGATGGAACAGCTCAACCAGATGATGGAAAACATGCGCGTCACGCAGGGCGAAGGCGGCGACGGCCCACCATCCCCTGGCGAGCAGTCGATGCAGGACTTGGCCGAGACCCTGCGCGATCAGGAAGACCTTTCGGACGATTCCTTCAGTGATTTGCAGGACCAGTTCAACCCCGGTGACACCGGCCAGCAGCAAGGGCAAGAAAGCGGCGAAGGCCAGCAAGGGCAGCAACAAGGCCAACAAGGCCAACAAGGGCAAGAGGGCCAGCAAGGTCAGGGACAAGGCGTCGGTCGTGACAGCCAAAGCGGGCAACAGCGCGGCGATGGCGCAGGCGGTGAAGGTGACCAGCGCAGTCTGGCCGAACGCCAGCAGGCCTTGCGTCAGGAACTGGAACGCCAGCGCGACGGCCTGCCCGACTTGCCGGGCGAGGCCGGTGAAACGGCGCGGCAATCGCTTGAACAGGCCGAAGGTGCCATGGAAGGCGCAGAACAGGCCCTGCGCGAAGGTGATCTGGCCGAAGCGATCGACCGTCAGGCCGAAGCCATGGATGCGCTGCGCAACGGTATGCGCGAACTGGGGCGTGCGATGGCCGAAAACCAGAATGCCGAACCCGGTCAGGGATCACAGCAAGGCCAAGCCAGAGGCCGCCCCGAGCAGGGTCAGCGCGATCCTTTGGGGCGCGAAGCTGGCAACACCGGCCAGATGGGCACCGATCAGGGCATGTTGAATGGCGAGGATGTCAACCGGCGGGCAGAAGAACTGCTTGACGAAATCCGCCGCCGCTCTGCCGAGCAGGACCGGCCAGAGCTGGAACGTGACTACCTGCGGCGTTTGCTGGAACAGTTCTAGCCGGTGTAACTCTTGACTACGGCAATGGCCGCCTTGACCAACGTATCAAGCGTCAGGCGCAACTGGTCGATCACCGCGACATAGGTCACGATATACCCCTGCAATTCAGGCATATAGGCCAACAGGCGGTCGGCGTAGATATAGGGTGCCACGATCAGACCGAACAGGATCAACACAATCAGGAAGCCCCGAAGAAATCCGCGTTTGCGTTCGGCTTCGTGCTTTTCAAGTTCGGTCAGGCCGCCTTCACCATCGGTGTCTGCGCGGGCGCGCAGGGCTGCGTTGATTTCGGTCATATCGGGGATGGCGCGCGGATTGGCTTTGGCGGCGGCGCCTGCAGCAGCGGCGGAGGCCGGTCGGGCGCTAGATGTCGTCCCGTCTTCGTCCGCCGTCATGGCCGCGATGCGTTTGCGGGTTTCTTCCGCGACCTCGGGTTTGGCGTCACGCGTTGCAGGTTTGCGGACCGCGCTGTAGTCCGTGACGCTTTTGGCGCGCGCGGCTTCTTCGCGCAATATGTCCGCGACTGCCGGGTCGACAGGCCGGCGGCGTGGGCCATCCCCGACAGGTTCGTGCATGGGGCCGCTGTTGTTGGCGCGTCCGGTTTGCGGGGTGTCATAGCCACTTGTTTCACGCGACTGGGTCTTCTGGACAGAAGGAATCGGCTTTGACAGGATGCGCGACACTTCGCGGCTGAGAGGAGGCCGCCTTTCGGGCTGAAACCACGTGTAAGAACAGTTGGAGCACTGCACGTCACGTCCGCCTTGCGGAATAGCGTCGTCGGCCACGTTATACTGGGCTTCACATTTGGGACAAACCAGTCGCATGTTATTTCCTTCTGCCCGCGCCTTTGCGTTAATTGCAATTCTCGCGCGCCCAAACGTATCAACGCCAGCGCCAAACGCAAAGGTTTTGCGCACCCCATTGTGCGTGATGATTGAAACCTGTTGCAGATTTGGGCAGAAGTGCGGTGTGGCGCGAAGGAAAAACCGTGATTGAACTTGATAAGGTGTCTTATGGATTTGGCGGCACGACCCTGTTTTCGCAGCTTTCGCTTGCCCTTGCTGCGGGGTCTTTCCATTTTCTGACCGGCCCGTCGGGTGCGGGGAAAACCACGCTCTTGCGCTTGTGTTATGCGGACTTGCTGGCGCGCAGCGGAAAAGTGCGCCTTTTCGGGCAGGATGCCGCCGCGCTGGACCGCGACGGGGTTGCATTGGCGCGGCGTCGCATCGGCGTTGTGCATCAGGATTGCGCCTTTCTCGATCACCTCAGCATCGCAGAAAACATCGCCTTGCCGCTCACAGTGGCGGACCGTACCGCCGAGGCAGCGCAGAACCTGCCGGAACTGCTCAATTGGGTGGGATTGTCGGCACAGGCCGCGCAACGCCCGCCGCAGCTTTCTGGTGGTGAACGTCAAAGGGCGGCACTAGCGCGGGCCGTTATCATGTCACCGGACGTGATTATTGCCGACGAACCGACCGGCAATGTCGATTGGGAGATGTCACAGCGCCTGATGCGTTTGCTGGTCGAATTGAACAAGATGGGCAAGACCATCCTGATTGCGACGCATGATCTGCACATGATCCGCACAATGAAAGCCGAGGTCAGCGCACGTGTGCTGCGCCTGCGTGACGGCCAGTTGATGCAAGCCGGAGCAGAGCTGTGAAGACGGTGCTGGAACTGATTATCGGCGATCCGCAGGCAGACCGTGCTGTTCCCCCAACGGGATCGACCGCGCGTCTGACTGTCTTTGTCGCAGCGGTCATGGCGTTTCTGGCCATCATGGCGCTGGCCATTTCCATGACCGCCGGACGTGTGGCAGACCTTTGGGCGCAGGAACTGGCCCAATCGGCCACATTGCGCCTGCCGGTTGATGCACAGAACGCGGACGCCTTGCTGTTGTCTGCGCTGGATGTGCTGGAAACGACGCCCGGCGTGATCTCTGCCCGCGCCCTGTCCACGGACGAGCAAGAGGCATTGCTGGCCCCGTGGTTCGGACCTGATCTGCCTTTGTCCGACCTGCCGATCCCGCAACTGATCGCTATTGTGACGGATGATGCGACCTATGACGCCGAAGGTTTGCGCGCGCGATTGCAGGCGCAAGTGCCCGGTGCGGTGCTGGACGATCATAGCGTATGGCGCGCGCCGTTGATGGATGCCGCAGGGCGCGTGCGCCTGATCAGCACCATGGTGACCTTGTTGATCGCGGCGACAGTGGCGGCGATGATCACCTTGGCGGCGCAGGCGTCGCTGGCCGCCAATGTGCAGGTCATCCGCGTATTGCGTCTTGTCGGTGCACGTGACGGCTATATCGCACGCGCTTTTGTGCGGCGCTTTACCCTGCGCGCGGGGTTCGGGGCCATTCTGGGTGTCATCCTCGGGGCAATCGCCCTTGCCCTGATGCCAGAGGGGGAGGCCGGACAAAGCATTCTTTTGGGGGTGGGGTTTGCCGGTGCAGAATGGCTCTGGCTGGTTGCCATTCCGCTATTATCGGCCATCGTGGCATTCTTTGCCACGCGCGCCGCCGCATTCCGCAGGTTGAGGGAGCAAACATGAGCACTGCAATTCAATGGGTCCGGTCGCTGATCTTCAATGCGCAGATGTATCTTGCGCTGCTTGTGGTCGGGCTTATCTACACGCCTGCCGCGATTATCTCTGCCGACGGGGCTGTTGCGGCCTGTCATGCCTATTGCCGCTACATCCGCTGGAGCGCGTCATGGATGATCGGTCTCAAATGCGAAATCCGCGGAGAGCCACCCACAGACGAGGTCATGGTCGCGCCCAAGCACCAGTCATTCCTTGATGTTCTCATCATTTACGGGGCCATGCCGCGCGGCAAGTTCATCTTCAAGGCGATCCTCAAATACGCTCCGATTGTCGGGCAATTCGGCCTGCGCATCGGCTGCATTCCGGTGGATCGCGGCAAGCGTGGCCAAGCCATCAAGAAAATGGTCGCCGATGTGAAAGCAGGGCGCGCAAGGCCCGGACAATTGATCATCTACCCCCAAGGGACGCGGATCGCGCCGGGGGTCAAGGCGCCCTACAAGGTCGGAACAGGCGCGCTTTACCGTGAACTGGGACAGCCTGTGGTGCCTGTGGCGACGAACGTCGGCGTGTTCTGGCCCAAGCGCGGCGTGATGCGCAAACAGGGCACAGCGGTGTTCGAATTCCTGCCAAGGATCGAACCGGGGTTGAGTGTGCCCGACTTCATGGCGCGTCTGGAACACGATATCGAAACCGCATCGGACCGGCTGAACAAGGAAGCCGGATTTCATGGCTGATCACATTGTCAAAGACATAGCAGCGCTCGAAGCGCTCTACGGCACGCCCGGCAAGGCATCACTCATCAAGGTGGCCGATCACCTGACGCCGCTTTATCGCAAATGGGTGATGGCCGCGCGGTTCTGCGTGATCTCGACCGTCGGGGCGGATGGCACCGATGGCAGCCCGCGCGGTGATGACGGGCCTGTGGTGCAGGACCTTGATCCAAAAACGCTCTTGCTGCCCGACTGGCGCGGGAACAACCGCATGGATACGCTGCGCAATATCGTAGCGGACGGGCGGATCAGCCTGATGTTCTTTGTGAACGGATCAGACAATGTGATCCGTGTGAACGGCAATGCGGTTGTGTCGCTGGACCCCGATCTGCTGGCGCGGTTCGACCAGAAAGGGCGGCAACCGCGCAGCGTTGTCGTGATCACGATCGCACAGGTCTACAGCCAATGCGCCCGCGCCGTGATGCGGGCAGGGCTTTGGACCCATGCGGATGCAAGCGCAGGCCTGCCGTCAATCGGTGATCTGCTGGCAGAACAACAGGCCGGTTTTGACGCCGCAAAATACGACGCTGATTGGGGCGCAAACGCGGACCAAACCATGTGGTAGCAGAACGCCGGCAATTGGCCTTCCCGAAGGGTAAGCCTAGGCTGCAAGCCCCTTGGAGCCAAGCTCAAGATACTTGTTGCGACGGTCCTGACGCAGCTTGTCGCCGGACAGGTCGCGCAATTCGTTCAGCATCTGCACCAGCGCCTCACCGACGGATTTGATGGCGGCTGCGCGGTCGCGATGCGCGCCGCCGCGGGGTTCGTCGACAATGCGGTCGCAGACGCCCAGTTCTTTCAGGTCCTTGGATGTCAGGCGCAGGGCCTCGGCGGATTCGCGCATTTTTTCGGCGTCTTTCCACAGGATCGACGCACAGCCTTCGGGGCTGATGACCGAATAGATCGAATGCTCCAGCATGGCGACACGGTTGGCCGTCGCAAATGCCACAGCACCACCCGAACCGCCTTCACCGATGACAACACTGATCAGCGGCACACCCAGTTCCAGACATTTCTCGGTCGAGCGGGCGATGGCCTCTGACTGGCCACGTTCTTCGGCACCCTTGCCGGGATAGGCACCGGGGGTATCCACAAGGGTAATCACCGGAAGGCCGAAACGGTTCGCAAGTTCCATCAGGCGGATGGCTTTGCGATAGCCCTCGGGACGGGCCATGCCGAAATTCCGCTCGATGCGGGATTTGGTGTCGTCGCCCTTTTCATGGCCGATTACCATGACGGGCTTGCCGTCCAGCCGCGCTATACCGCCCATAACAGCATGATCGTCGGCAAAGTTCCGGTCACCCGCAAGTGGCGTGTATTCGGTGAACAAGGCCTCGATATAGTCTCTGCAATGGGGACGCTGGGGGTGGCGCGCCACCTGACATTTCCGCCAAGGCGTCAAATCCGCATAAAGCGAGGTCAGCAGATCAGCAGCCTTCTGGTCCAGCGCGCTGGCTTCTTTCGCGACATCCATTTCGGGATTGTCGCGGGCCATCGCACGCAGCTCTTCTGCCTTGCCTTCGATTTCGGCAAGCGGTTTTTCAAAGTCGAGGTATTGGGTCATGGACTGCGGCCTTTTGCGTCAACTATCTCCTCTATATGGCGCTGGGTTCAGGTAATGGCAACAGCCCGCAGTCGTGAGCCTAGCCCGCAATCATCTCGGATTGGCGCACGATCACTTCGGCCTGTTTGATCGATGCGATGTCGACCAGACGGCCCTTGTAGACGGTCGCGCCTTCGCCGCGGGCTTTGGCGTCTTCCATCGCGGCAAGGATTTCGCGGGCCTCGGCGACGGCTTCGTCTGACGGTGTGAACACCTCATTGGCCAATGCGATCTGCTTGGGGTGGATCGCCCATTTGCCGACCATCCCCAACGTGGCAGAGCGTCGGGCCTGCGCGCGGTAGCCCTCATCATCGCTGAAATCGCCAAAAGGCCCGTCCACAGGCAGAACCCCATGGGTCCGGCAGGCCGCCACGATGGCCGTCTGCGCCCAATGCCACGGGTCGGAATAATGCCGCGTGTCGCCATGCAGCATGTAATAGTTTTCTTGCGTGCCGCCGATACCGGTTGTTTGCATCCCCATAGAAGCGGCAAAATCGGCCGCACCAAGGCTCATCGCGGCCATGCGGGGGGAAGAGGCTGCGATGTCCTCGACGTGGGCGATGCCCGCCGCAGATTCGATGATCACCTCAAAGCTGATGCGTTTTTTGCGGCCCTTGGCCGTTTCAATCGCTGTTACCAGCGCGTCAACGGCATAGACGTCGGCCGCACAGCCAACTTTGGGGATCATGATCTGGTCGATGCGGTCACCGGCCTGTTCCATCACGTCGACAACGTCTTTGTACCAGTAGGGCGTATCAAGGCCGTTGATGC
>JBFEQR010000111.1:0-6967 GCA_041549425.1 Yoonia sp.
ATACGGCCTACGTTTTGCGCGCATCTTGGCGGCAGTGCGGTGCGGCAGGCGATGCTTTGGGGTGCCGCAGTGGCGCTGATGATCTTTGCGATCTTTCTGCCCGCGCATGACGCAAGCAGCTTTATCTACCGCGTGACGGGACCTGCGTTCTGGCAATTCTATTGGACCACGAATATCGCGCTATTTTCCTGTGCGACGGCACTGATCATTCTTGCAAACTACGGGCATCCGCTGCGCATTTCCGGCCCGTGGGCCATGATTTCACGCAATATCATGGGGGTTTATCTGTTTCACATGCCGATGATCCTGATCGGGGCCATCGCGGTCTTTCGCACCGACGACGCCGCTATTCTTGGCACGGCGACGGTGTTTGATGTGCTCGGGATATTCGTGATCGCGCTGGTGCTCAGCCTCGGCGTTGCCGCTGGTCTAAACCGTTTCGTCGAAGCGCCGACGCAACGGCGCTTGCGCCGCCATTTCAACGTCTAGGCCCTTGACGCGGCGCGAGACGCGCTCTAACCCCAAGACAGCGCGCGGGTATGGTGAAAAGGTATCACGAAAGCTTCCCAAGCTTCAGTTACGGGTTCGATTCCCGTTACCCGCTCCAGTCCTTTACAAAACGAACATCCCGGCAATCCCCGCCACGCCTATCGAAAAGCTGAGCGGCAGGACATTCTGCGCCATCAGATGCCACGCGCTGTTTTCATGACCGAACATTTTGCGGACCTGTATGAAGACCAGCGTACTTACCAGAAAGACGCCGCAGAACACAAAAAGCGTGGAAAGCGCGTCGCTGGCCGGAATGAACAAGGCCGTGCCCGCCATCAGCTTGGCTGCACCGGCCCCCATGCCACCAATCGAGAACATGAACAGACCAAAAGCAAACACGCCCGCTGCCAAACCGATTTGCCAATAAAGCGGCGTGCGCTCTTGCGCCAGAGCCACCACAATCACAAAAAGCGCAAGCGGCAGTAGCGTCAGCCAGTTGGGAATGCGTCCCGTCCGGATTTCAAGCGCCATCGCCACAATCAAAATGGCCGCCATGGCAAAACTGGCATATTGGGCAATCATGGGCGGGTTCCTTTTTTCTGTCCTCGGGCGGACTATGACAACATTGATCGCCTAAGACACCCCGTGACTTTGCAAAAACCCGACAAGTGCGGCGGTTGAGCCATCCTTGCCAGCCGCATCGGTCTGCCCTTCTACGACAGGCTGCAATGCCGTGGCCAGTTCCTTGCCAAGCTCGACACCCCATTGGTCATAGGAGTTGATGCCCAGCACAGCCCCTTCGACAAACACCCGATGCTCGTACAGGGCGACAATCTGGCCCAGCATTTCCGGTGTCAGCTGCGGATAGGCGATTGTCACCGACGGACGGTTGCCCGCGAAAACACGGTGACGGGCCTGCCGTTCCAGCTCTGCGCCGGTGAACTTGCCCGCCAGCTTGTCGCGCGCTTCGTCCAGTGTGCGGCCCCGCATCAATGCCTCGGACTGGGCAAGGCAGTTTGCCACCAAAAGCTGGTGTTGATGATGCAAATCGTCCTCATGCCCGCGCGCAGCCACCAGAAATTCGCAAGGCACAACGCGGGTGCCCTGATGGATCAGCTGATAAAACGCATGCTGCCCGTTCGTGCCCGGCTCGCCCCAGACAACAGGGCCGCTGTTCACGGTCAGATCACTGCCGTCCATGGCCACGCCCTTGCCGTTGCTTTCCATCTCAAGCTGTTGAAGATAGGCCGGTAAGCGCATGAGAAGATTGTCATAAGGCAGAACAGCACGCGTCGCATGACCGCAAATCTGATTGTGCCAGATGCCCACCAGCGCCAGCATTGCGGGCAGGTTTTCCTGCCATTCTGCGGCCTGAAAATGGCGGTCCATTGCCTGACCCCCACGCAAGAACGCACGGAATGCGTCCGGCCCCACAGCCATCATCAGCGCAAGCCCGATCGGCCCCCACATGGAATAGCGCCCGCCAACCCAATCGGCAAAACCGAACACCCGCGACGGATCAATCCCGAAGGCCGCGGTTTTGTCGGCGGCCGTGGACAAGGCTGCAAACTGCGCACCAGGATCACTGACCTGCGCGCCCATCCACGCCTGCGCGGTGCGGGCGTTGGTCATCGTTTCGATGGTCGTGAACGTCTTGGACGCGACGATCACCAGCGTCGTTGCCGGATCACAGCCGCGCAACACGCCTGCGATATCAGCAGGATCGACGTTGCTGACAAAATGGCAGCGCGGTCCATCGTGATAAGGCGCAAGGGCTTGCACCGCCATTGCAGGGCCAAGGTCCGAGCCACCGATCCCGATGTTCACTACATCCGTGATCTTGCCTCCCTGCCCCGTGTAAGCCCCCGACCGCACATCATTGGCAAAACCTTCCATGCGCGCCAGCGTCTTCAGCACTTCGGGCATGACGTCCTCGCCATCGACAAAAACAGGCCCGCCATCAAGGTTGCGCAACGCCGTGTGCAGCACCGCGCGGCCTTCGGTTTCGTTGATGGGTTCGCCTGCAAACATTGCATCGCGTTTCTGCGCGACACCGGCGACCTCCAACAGCTCCAGCAAAAGCGCGCGTCCTTCGGCGTCGATATTGGTCTTGGCATAATCAAGGCGCATATCGCCCGTCTGCACGGTGAAATCAGCCGCCCGCGCAGCGTCGAGCATGCCTTCAATCCGCCGGTTTTCGACCTGCGCGTGATGCGCCTTTACCTTGTCCCACATGGTTTACCGCTCCGCCCAGTGAATGATGGACCCGTTCAGCACGGCCGCGACCGGTGCCTCTTCGGGGGGTAAATGACGCGCTTTTTCCAAAGCGGCCCGTTTTTCTGCCCCAATAATAACGATGTGCCGGCTCATCGCGGATTTCAGGACATGCGCTGAAAGGGTGATCCGCGGCTCAGGTGCGCCGGGGGCGCGCATGGCCACCAGTGTGTCTTTGCCGTGCAAAGCGTGATCCAGTTGATCCGCCTCCGGAAAAATCGAAGCGGTATGCATATCGGCACCCATCCCCAGCAACATGACCGAGATCGGCAGACTGGGCGCAATCTGCGCGGCCAGTTCCGGCAGTTTTTCTTCCGGTGTCGGGGCATCGGCATAAAGCGGCAGATACTGCGCCGCTGCGGCACGACCAGTGAGCAGGCGTTCGCGCAGCAGGCGTGTGTTGGACCGTTCGGACGTTTCAGGCACCCAGCGTTCGTCTGTCAGCATGATGCGCACACGCGACCAATCCAGATCGGTGTCGCAAATGCTGTCAAAAATCGGCCCCGGCGTCGTCCCACCGGGCACGGCGAATGCGGCAAAATGATTGCCCAAAAGACTGTTCTCAAGTTCACTGGCCAAGGTGTCAGTCAGATCCATCATCATCATTTCGGCATCCGGATATTCGACGATCTTCATCGGTCTCGCCTCCTTTTTCAAACTGGTATCAGTGACCTGCACGGGGTGTCCCGCGCTAGGCTGCAAGTCGATCAGCCCTTGATCTCGCGCCACTTGCGGCCATCACGGTGCATCAGCATCATTGCATCCTCGGGACCGGCAGAGCCCGCATCATAGTGCTTTGGCACATCATTGCGCGCCTCCCATGATGCAATCAAGGGGTCAGTCCACGCCCACGCGGCCTCGACCTCGTCGCCGCGCATGAACAGGGTCTGGTTGCCACGGATAACATCCATGATCAGACGCTCGTAGGCATCGGTCACATCCTCTGCCCCTTCGCCCAAGGCATCGGCAAAAGTCATGTCCAAAGGCACATCGATCAGGCGCATGCCCCCGGGTCCGGGTTCCTTGATGGTTACCTGCAAATCCATACCTTCGTTCGGCTGCAACCGGATCGCCAGAATATTGCGATGCCGCGCCTCGTCGCCTTCGAAAATCGTATGCCCAAGGTCTTTGAAAACGACCGCAATCTCGGAGGAACGCGCCTTCATGCGCTTGCCGGTGCGCAGATAGAAGGGCACCCCCGCCCAACGCCAGTTGGCGATATGGCACCGCATGGCAATGAAGCTTTCGGTGAAGCTGCGCAAGTTTTCCGCGTCTTCGCGGTAGCTGGGCCCGTCGGGGCCCTCATCATACTGACCACGCACGATATGATGGTGATCAATACCCTGTAATGCCTTGATAACTTTTAGCTTTTCATCACGCACTGCATCGGCCTCGAACTGACCGGGAGGTTCCATCGCGATCAGGCACAAAAGCTGCATGAGGTGGTTCTGGACCATATCACGCATGGCGCCAGAGCGGTCGTAGTAGGCCCCTCGCCCGCCAACACCGACAGTTTCGGCCACGGTGATCTGGATATGATCGATGTAATGGTTGTTCCACAGCGGCTCGAACAGCACGTTGCCGAAACGGACAGCCATCAGGTTCTGCACCGTCTCTTTGCCAAGATAGTGATCGATGCGGTAAATCTGGCTTTCGTCAAAATGTGCCGCCAGTGTTTCATTCAGCGCACGCGCTGTGGCAAGGTCGCGGCCAAAAGGCTTTTCCACCACGATCCGGCTTTGGGCATTGGCGATCTTGTTCTTGTGCAGCCGTTCCGCCAACGGTCCGAACAGTGCTGGTGCGACCGAGAAATAAAAGGCCTGCACGACATCCTGACGGACCATCCCCGCCAGTTGATCCCATCCGCCGTCGCCTTTGGCATCAATGGCCACATAGTCCAGGCAGCCCAGAAAGGCCTCCAGACCCTTGGCGTTCTTTTTCTCGTCGCCGCCAAATTCGGCGACGGCCTCGGCGATCATCTTCCTGTAGCCATCGCCATCAAGATCCGACCGTGCGGCACCGATGATCCGTGACCCTTCAGGCATCTGCCCGGACAGAAACCGCCGGAACAGACCGGGCAGGATTTTGCGGCGGGC
The DNA here is from genome assembly GCA_041549425.1 of Yoonia sp. Classification (GTDB taxonomy): domain Bacteria; phylum Pseudomonadota; class Alphaproteobacteria; order Rhodobacterales; family Rhodobacteraceae; genus Yoonia. The sequence goes on from JBFEQR010000111.1 coordinate 4,860, forward strand.
CAGATCGCCTGTGCCACCAAAAATGACCAGATCGAATGTATCGACCGGAATGACGCGAGATACCATAAGCAAACCCCCTATGGAAAATTCGTTAGCGCTAACGCCGCACCACTACCGCGCTTGCACTCCCAAGTCTAGAGAGGTTTGCCTATGCTTCGAGTTCTGCGTCCCAATAAAGGAAATCCAGCCAGCTTTCATGCAGATGGTTCGGCGGGAACTTGCGGCCCACGTTATGCAGCTGGGCCGCAACAGGACGCGTGGGCGGTTTGCGCAGCGACATCCCGCATTGCTTGAGCGAACGCGACCCCTTGCGCAGATTGCATGGCGAACAGGCCGCGACCACGTTTTCCCAACTGGTGATGCCCCCGCTGGCCCGCGGCACGACGTGGTCAAAGGTTAGATCCCCCTTGCCCCCGCAATACTGACAGCAGAATTCATCGCGCAAGAACAGGTTGAAGCGTGTAAAAGCCACGGACGCCTGCGGTTTGACGTAGTCCTTGAGCACGACAACAGAGGGGATTCGGATGATGGTCGATGGGCTGCGCACGACTTCGTCATATTCGCTCACGATATCCACGCGGTCCAGCCACGCGGCCTTGACCGCATCCTGCCAAGGCCACAGTGAAAGGGGATAGTAGGACAAAGGCCGATAATCGGCGTTCAACACCAAAGCCGGATATTGCTTCAATGCACCCGGATTGCGGACAAAGTCGGTTCGGAAGTCAGTCTGCGTCATAGCTCAAGCCCTATGGTAAGCGCTTGCGGGGAACAGACAAAGCGGCAACCCCGCATCCTTCTTAAGCATGACTATATATGGCGTCAGATTTGTGACAACTACAATATGTGCGGCAATTTTGTGCAGTCGCAGGATGCCTTTGGCGCATATGGGCCCAACAAGGATCAGCCCATCCCGAACCGGTCCCGCATGAACGCAAGCGCGACCTGCAAGCCATCAGGCGCAATTCCGTGGCCTGTGCCTTTCATGATATGGGCATAGACCTCTTTCCAGCCTGCCCCTTGCAATGCCTCTGCTGCCTGCGGCAGCGATTGCGGTGGCACCACGTCATCGGCGTCGCCGTGGACCAGCAGGACAGGCGGGCGGCTTTGGGCTTCGTCGGCCAGCAATTCAGGTTCCAGCAAACGGCCCGAAAACGCCACGATCCCTGCAATCGCGTCTTCACGGCGCGGCACCACATGCAACGCCATCATCGTCCCTTGCGAAAACCCGAGGACCATCACCTGTTCGGGCAACAAATCCTCATCCACCATGATCCCGTCCAGAAACGCATCTAGATCGGCCGCCGCGCGGTCCAGCCCTGCCTTGCTTTCTTCCTCGCTTGATCCGTCAATCCACGGGATCGGGAACCATTGGCGGCCCATGGGCGCGCCCAGACATTCCTCTGGCGCGTCAGGCGAGATGAACAGCGTATCGGGCATGTGTTCGGCCAAAGGATCGGCCAGACCGATCAAATCCGCTGCATTCGCCCCGTAGCCGTGCAGGAATATCACGCAAGACCGTGTCTCGCCCGAAACCGGTTCGCGTCGCTGCGCTTGCAATGCTCGTGTCATCTGATGCCTTCCCGTTGTTTGGTGTGCTTGTAGTAGGCCCACAAGATGCGCGCTGCAACCGACCGCCACGGCGACCAGTCCTGCGCCATCACGCGCAACGCCCTTTCGTCAGGGCGTGCGGGCAAGTCAAAGACCAGTTTCGCAGCCTCTTGCAGTGCCAGATCACCGGGCGCGAAAACATCGGCCCGCCCCAGTGAAAACATCGTGTAGATCTCGGCGGTCCACGGGCCAATACCGGACACTGCGGTCAGCCTGCCGATCACATCCTGCGCTGGCAGTACACGCAGCTCGTGATAGTCGATGCCCGCCCGCGCCAGCGCATGGGCATACCGGACCTTTGGCCGGCTCAGCCCCAAGGCGCGCAACTGGTCTTCGCTGGCGGCCGCAACCGCGTCGGGCGTCGTCATGCCCGCCGCTTGCAGCTTGCCCCAGATGGCATTGGCCGAGGCGACGCTGACCTGCTGGCTGATGATCGCGCTCAACAGTTCTGCGAATCCTTCCGGTTTCAGCCGCAGTGGCAAAGGCGGCAGACCTTGCAT
>JBFEQR010000112.1:0-6936 GCA_041549425.1 Yoonia sp.
CGATCTGGCCTGCATGGGCTTGACCGTCGCGCTCCAACACAAGCGGGGGGGCAAAACCGGTGACCCCGATCCTGATCGCACGTGCGATGCCGTCGTCACACATCAGATGGCGGGTCAGAAGCGTGTACGGAACGGCTAGAAGAGACGCATCTTTGGCGCTGATGTTTGCACAGACCACAGCCGCTTCTGCATCTGCCAGCACGCGGCGCAAGAACGGCACGCCATAGTCGAACTCGTGATTGCCAAGGGTCAGGGCATCATAGCCAAGGCTGTTCATCGCCGCGATCATCGGGTGCGTGTCCGTGGCCGGATGCGCGGCGGCAAGCATATCGGCAAGCGGATTGCCTTGCAAAAAATCACCGTTGTCAAAAAGCAGCGTTGCCTGCGGTGCGCGGGCGCGCAATCCGGAAATCAGATCAGCCAGTCCCGCCAGTCCGATCCGGTCATCTTTGCGGTCCCCGAAATAGTCATAGCCCAACAGATGCATGTGCAGGTCTGTCGTCTCTAGAATGCGAAGTGTGGTTTTCGGGGCGGGAAGATGAGCCAGCATGGCACAACCATAGAGTGAGTTGCGCGCAGCTTCCACTGTCCTTTTGCGGAAAAAATTGCACTTCGCTGGCGCCCGTGGCATCTGGGCGAAATGAGAATTGCAGAGACAGTCACATTCGGCGGATCCACCCTGAACCGCGCCGCCGAATTGCGCGGCGAAACCGAGGCCCTCAAGGCGCGTGCCGACGCCCGCAGCATGCTTGTCTGGCGTGGCAAACCGATGCTTTTCGGTGATACCGTTGCCCGTGTTCCTCTGGATCATCCGGTCATGGCGGATGCGGGACCGGACATGGTTTTTCTGGGGCTTGAGGACGGCGCGCCGGTTTTTGCAGCGGACCTTTCCGCATGGACGCCGGACGATCTTGATGATGTGACGCTGGAGGGGTTTCTGGACCCGTCCCAGCAGGTGCATCCGGCCTTGCAGGACGGGGTTTTTGCGGAGTTGCGCGCGATCATGACACGTCTGAGCGCACGCGATGCCGAACTTGCCGCGACCGCCAAGGCCATCATGGGCTGGCATCTGTCGCACCGTTTTTGCGCACGCTGCGGGGCCGAAAGCCAATTTGCCATGTCTGGCTGGCAACGGGATTGCGCCGCTTGCGACGGGCATCATTTCCCGCGCACGGACCCTGTCGTGATCCTGTTGATTACCCACGAAAACAGCGTGCTGGTCGGGCGCTCACACGGGTGGCCCGAGGGGATGTATTCGCTTTTGGCCGGTTTCGTCGAACCGGGCGAAACGCTTGAGGCGGCGGTGCGGCGCGAAGTCTTTGAAGAGGCGGGCGTGCGCGTGGGGCAGGTCAGCTATCTGTCCAGCCAGCCGTGGCCCTTTCCGGCGTCACTGATGTTTGGCTGCGCGGGTGAGGCACTGGATACCGCATTGACCATCGACCCCAACGAAATCGAGGACGCGTTGTGGGTCAGCCGCGAGGACATGGCGCTGGCCTTTACCGGTGATCACCCGACAATTCTGCCGGCGCGCAACGGGTCGATTGCCCATTTCTTGCTGCATGCCTGGCTGTCGGACCGGCTTGACTAACGACGACGGGGAAGAACGGTCATGAAACTTAGCACCCGTGAAGATATCGAAGCGCCGATTGGCTATGTGTTTTCACAAGTCAGCGATTTTGCGGCGTTTGAGCGCCGCGCGATGCGGCAGTCGATTGATGTCGCGCGGCGCGGTGATGGCGTGGTCACCCAAGGCGAAATCTGGGATATCGCCTTTTCCTTTCGGGGCCGTGATCGCAAAGTCGTCGCCGATCTGACGTTGCTTGATCCCCCGCAGGCATTGCAGGTGACAAGTGCTTCGGACGGATTGCATGCTGTGACCAGCGTTGATTTGGTTGCCCTGTCCCAAACCCGCACGCGGGTGTTGGTCAGTTTCAACATGCGCGCGAAAACCCTGACGGCGCGCCTGTTGCTGCAATCGCTCAAACTTGCCAAATCGAAGATGGAGAAACGGTTCTGCGCCCGTGTGCTGGACTACGCAGAAGACATCGAAGACAGGTTTCGCCGCGAAGGCTAGTGCCGTTCCGGCTCAGGTTTCGTGCCGTCGTGCCGCTGCGGGATAGACGCCCATGATATGCAGGTGGTCAGTGAAGTAGTCCAACTCTTCCAGCGCACGTTTTACATCTGCATCCTCGGGATGGCCTTCAATTTCGGCATAGAACTGCGTGGCGCGGAAATCGCCGCCAATCATATAGCTTTCCAGCTTGGTCATGTTGACGCCGTTGGTCGCAAAGCCGCCCATCGCCTTGTAAAGCGCCGCAGGAATATTGCGCACACGAAAGACAAAGCTTGTCATCATTCCGAATTCACCGCGACGGGTGTAATCGGGTTCGCGGGCCATGATCAGAAAACGCGTGGTATTGCGCGCGTGGTCCTCGATATGGCGGGCGAGAACCTTGAGTCCGTAAATTTCTGCGGCCAGTTCCGACGCGAGTGCGGCGACACTGAGATCATCGCCCGATGCCACTTCGCGCGCTGCGCGGGCATTGTCGGAACTGGTGCGGCCTTTGATGCCGTGATCGCGCAAAAAGCGGCTGCACTGGGGCAGGATCACAGGGTGACCGTGGGCCTCTTTGATGTCATCCAACGCCGCCTCTGGCTTGCCAAGCAGGTTGACGTGCACGCGCACGAATGTCTCGTCCACGATGTGCAGTCCGCTCTCGGGCAACAGCGAATGAACATCGGCCACGCGTCCGTAGGTCGAGTTTTCAACAGCGATCATGCCCAGATCGGCGTCACCGCCGCGCACCGCTTCGATGGCAGAATCAAATGTGGCACAGGGCAGGGGGGCGAAATCGGGGCGTGCGGTCACGCAGGCTTCATGCCCGTAAGCGCCCAGTTCGCCCTGAAACGCGATTTTTTGCACCATCACTGTGACCTCCTTGCGTGTCGCCCCAAAAATGGGCGTTTCGTCGCGCCAGTATACCTTGCAAGTCAGTGTGGGAAACGGATACATAGCGCAAAACTATTGAACTGAATGGAACGCGACATGTTCGACACAATGACAATGACCAAACTGGTTGGCGGTCTTTGCAGCACTTTTCTGGTTTTCCTCTTGGGTGCCTGGCTTGCAGACGAAATCTATCACCCTGGCGGCCACGGAAAATACCACGAACAGGCTTATGTGATTGAAGTCGAAGGTGCCGAAGGCGAAGCCGAGGAAGAGGTCGAAGAAGTCGATTTCGCCGTCGTCTTCGCATCTGCGAGTGCTGCGGACGGTGAAGGCCTGTGGCGCGGGTGCCGCTCCTGTCACGCGCTGGAATCGGGTCAGCATGGCACCGGTCCTGCGCTTTACGGCGTTGTGAACCGCCCCGTGGAATTTTACGACGATTTCAACTATTCCGGCGCTTTGATCGAAGCGGCAGACGTTTGGACACCTGAAAACCTGAACGCCTTCCTTGAAAACCCACGCGGCTATGCACCGGGTACGGCAATGGGCTACAACGGGATGCGGAAGATCGAAGATCGCGCAAACCTGATTGCCTATCTTGCGACAATCGGCGGCTGATCAGCCCCTTCTGCGATGAAATCCAAAAGCCGCGCCTTCGGGGGCGGCTTTTTTCATGGCTTCACGCGTTTGTTCACTGACAGATCACACAAACTCAACTTGAACATTTGCCAAACTGTCCTTTTACTTCATGTTGTCTTATCAAGCTGACCCAACACGGAGAGACTGATGCAAAATCGCCCCCAAGCCCGTGCCATTGCCGCGCAACGAAACGCGGGTGAAAACGCTGCCAGAAAATGGCTGGCCGGTTCCGTGATTGGCATTGCAGCGTTGTGGGCTGGTACAGAGGTTTTCGCCGAAGCGCATGAAAACGTCACGATCAGCCACGGCTACACCAATTTCGGCGCATTGAAATACGGGCCGGATGACGTTCTGGACTATGTGAACGTCGATGCGCCCAAAGGCGGCGAATTCTCGCAGTGGGCCCAAGGCACGTTTGACAGCTTCAACCTGTTCACCCGCAAGGGCGTTCCCGCAGCGCTTTCCACCATCGGCTACGAGAACCTTCTGACCTCAACGGCCGACGACCCTTACGGGGCATATTGCTATCTGTGCGAGACGATTGAATATCCCGAAAGCCGCGACTGGGTGATTTTCAACCTGCGCGATGATGTCAAATTCTGGGACGGCAACATGATGACCGCCGAGGACATCAAGTTTTCCTTTGAACTGCCGCTTGAGCAGGGGATCACCGAATATCGCAATGTCTATTCGCAATTCATCGACAGTGTCGAAGTGTTGGGTGAGTACAAAATCCGCTTCAACTTTTCCGAAGATGCGCCGCGTCGCGATGTGGTGACGTGGGTTGGCGGAACCTCTGCCTTCTCAAAGGATTGGTTTGAGGAAACCGGTACCCGTCTGGACGATTCCTCTGACGCGCCATTTATGGCCACCGGTCCCTATCGTCTGGACGCGGTCGATATCGGGCGCCAGATCATCTATCGCTATGATCCGAACTGGTGGGCCACTGACCTGCCTATGAATCAAGGCCGCAATAATTTCGAGACCATCCGCGTCGAATATTTTGCCGACAGCAGCGCCGCTTTCGAAGGGTTCAAGTCCGGCGTCTATACCTTCCGCAATGAAAACAGCTCGTTGCAGTGGGCGACAGGCTACGATTTTCCAGCCCGTGAACAGGGCTGGGTCAAGGTTGAAGAACTGCCCGATGGTTCAATTGGCACAGGGCAGGGCTTTGTCTTCAACCTCAACCAGACGAAATTTCAGGACCCCAGAGTGCGCGAAGCCATCACCTTGATGGTGAATTTCGAATGGATGAACGAGACGCTGTTCTATGGCCTTTATGAACGGCCTGAATCATTCTGGGACAACTCGGACCTCAAGGCCGTTGGCGTTCCTTCCCCCCAAGAGGTGGCGATCCTGCAGCCTTTGGTCGATGAGGGTTTGCTGGACGCAGAAATCCTGACGGCCGAGGCCGTTATCCCACCCAGTTCGACAACATCAGACCGCCCGCTGGACCGCCGCCAGTTGCGCGCGGCTTCTGCGCTGCTGGATGAAGCGGGCTGGATCGCCGGTGATGACGGTTTGCGGCGCAAAAACGGCGAGGTGCTTTCCGTGACCTTCCTTGAACGCTCGCCGCAGTTTGACCGGATCATCAACCCGATCGTCGAGAACCTGAAGCGACTGGGTGTCGATGCAGTGTTGGAGCGTGTCGATACGGCGCAATACATCGAACGTCGCCGTGCGGGCACCTTTGACATCGTCAATGCCTCGCTTGGGCAGACCTTTGAGCCGGGGCAGGGGCTTGCACAGTTCTTCGGGTCCGCAGCGGCGGATGACAGTTCGCGCAACCCCATGCGTTTGAAACTGCCCGCAGCCGACCGTCTGATCGACGAAATCGTGCAGGCTGAAACACTTGAGGATCTGACGATCCGCACACGCGCCCTGGACCGTGTTTTGCGGGCAGAGCGGTTCTGGATTCCGCAATGGCAAAAGGGTGTGCATACGGTCGCTTATTACGATCTGTTCGGCTTTAAAGAAGTGCCGCCATTGGCGCTGTCACCGATCGACAACTGGTGGTATGACGCCGAAAAGGCAGAAGCATTGCGCGCTGCCGGTGCTTTTCAGTAAGGCGGATTAAGTGGGCGCATATATTCTCAGGCGACTGCTGCTTGTGATCCCCACATTGCTGGGGATCATGATCATCAACTTTTCGCTGACCCAGTTTGTTCCTGGCGGGCCGATCGAACAGATTCTGGCCGAGATGGAAGGCGGCGGTGATGTCTTTGAAGGCATCTCCGGCGGCGGCAGCGAGCTGGTTGAAACCGGCGATGGCGATTACATCGGCGGGCGCGGCCTGCCTGCGGATTTCATCGCCGAGCTTGAACGCGAGTTCGGTTTTGACAAGCCGCCACTGGAACGGTTCCTGAACATGATGTGGAACTACATGCGCTTTGATTTCGGCGAAAGTTACTTCCGCTCGATCAGTGTGTTTGATCTGGTGCTGGAAAAGATGCCTGTTTCAATCACGCTGGGGCTGTGGTCCACGTTGATCGCCTATCTGATCTCGATTCCGCTGGGCATCAAAAAGGCGGTCCGCGACGGCACGCCCTTTGATACATGGACGTCCGGCGCGATCATCGTGGGCTATGCGATCCCCGGTTTTCTGTTCGCGATCCTGTTGATCGTACTGTTCGCAGGCGGGTCCTATTTCCGCATCTTCCCGCTGCGTGGTCTGACCTCGGCCAACTGGGAAGACCTGTCATTGATCGGAAAGGTTCTGGATTATTTCTGGCACATCACCCTGCCTGTGCTGGCGTCGACCATTTCGGCCTTTGCCACGCTGACGCTGCTGACCAAGAACAGCTTTCTGGACGAGATCAAAAAGCAATATGTGATGACAGCACGGGCCAAAGGCCTGTCCGAGCGCCGCGTCCTTTACGGGCATGTGTTCCGCAACGGGATGCTGATTGTAATTTCCGGCTTTCCGGCGCTGTTTATTGGCGTGTTCTTTGGCGGTTCACTGATTATTGAAACGCTGTTCTCGCTCGACGGTCTTGGCAGACTGGGTTTCGAAGCCGCCGTTGCCCGCGATTATCCCGTGGTCTTTGGCACGCTGTTCGCGTTCTCGCTGATCGGTTTGGTCGTGGGGATCATCACGGACCTGACCTATGTGCTGATTGATCCGCGCATTGATTTCGAGGCCAGAGGCTGATGGCGCGCCCGTTCCTGTCCCCCCTCAACCAACGTCGCCTGCGCAATTTCAAGCGCAACAGGCGCGCCTTTTGGTCATTGATGGTTTTCGGTGTGCTTTTCGGCCTGTCGTCGATGGCTGAATTCATTGCCAATGATAAGCCGATTCTGGTCAGCTATCAGGGCGAAATCCGCATGCCCATCTTCAGCTTCTATTCAGA
>JBFEQR010000113.1:0-6882 GCA_041549425.1 Yoonia sp.
ATAAATGGCCGCGGCGGTTCCGATGATCAAACCGCCGACAAGCCCCATAATCCAATCCATTGGCATTGTGTTTTTCCTTTTCTAGCCTATCAAAGCGTGTTGATCGGCACTTTGAAATAACGCGCCCCGTTGTCTTCGGGTTCAGGCAGGTTGCCTGCGCGCATGTTTGTTTGCAAAGACGGCAAAATCAGACGAGGCATGCCCAGTTTTGCGTCGCGTTCTTCACGCATTGATACGCAGTCTTCCAACGGGCGTCCTTCGCCAATGTGGACGTTCAGCGCTTTTTGTTCGCCGACAGTGGTTTCCCACGCGAAATCTTCCCGTCCCGGTGCCTTGTAGTCATGTCCAACAAAAATGCGGGTGTCTTCAGGCAGGGCGAGGATCTTCTGGATGGAGTTATACAGATCCTCGGCAGAGCCGCCGGGGAAGTCGCAGCGCGCCGTTCCGAAATCAGGCATAAAGAGGGTGTCCCCGACGAAAGCCGCATCCTCGACCACATAGGTCAGGCAGGCTGGCGTATGTCCCGGTGTGTGCAGCACATCCGCCCGCATCTGGCCGATATGGAAGCTGTCACCATCTTTGAAAAGCGCATCAAACTGCGAACCGTCGCGCTGGAATTCTGTGCCTTCGTTGAAAACCTTGCCAAAGGTGTCCTGAACGACCGTGATATTGGCACCGATCCCGATCTTTCCGCCCAATGCGTCTTGCAGATAGGGCGCGGCAGAAAGGTGGTCTGCGTGCACATGGCTTTCCAGAATCCATGCCACTTGCAGGCCTTGCTCTTTCACCCATGCGATGATGGCGTCGGCAGACTTGGTGTCTGTGCGCCCCGCGGCGGGATCATAATCCAGCACACTGTCCACGATTGCACATGTGCTGCCCTCGGGCTCGCACACAACATAGGACACAGTGTTTGTGGCTTCATCGAAGAATGCTTTAACTTTTGGTGTCATCTCTAATCTCCTTTGATATAAGAATAGCACTTAACGGTTACATTTCAATAACGGAATGTATAAGAATTTGGGTAGTGATCATGTCAGACGCATTTGACACAATGGCAGACCGCATGGATGAAGCTGCAACAGAGGCATCGGAGATGCTCAAGGCGATGTCAAATCCGGGCCGGTTGCGCATCTTGTGTACGCTTGTGGCGGGCCCAATGACCGTGAGCGAGATCGAGACGGCCGTGGGCGCCAGCCAGTCCTATGTGTCCGGTCAACTGCTGAAACTGCGTGCCGACGGGCTGGTCAGTTGCGAGCGTGACGGCCGCAGCATGCATTACAGCCTGTCAGACCCGCGTGTCCGCCCCATTCTAGAGCGGATCTACGAATTGTTCTGCCCAACCGACGGTTAACCCAGCATCACACCGATGATCACGGCCATAAGGCCGATCATCGACACGAAAAGCGCGCCCAGATTGATTGGCAGGATTTTGGCGATGCGGGCGCGCAATTCCTCATCAGCCAGCCCCGCGCGCTTGGCCTTGGTGACGGCCACAATGCTATAGGCAATACCGCACAGTCCAAGAACCGAAAGTGCAGCACCAATCCATACGATAATTTCCATGATCACCTCGCATTTTGCAGGGCACCTATCGCGGCACGCGGGGCCTTGCAAGGGTTGCAGGGGGTGGGGGCAGCCGTTACTGAGTAGCAAGTTTTCAGGAGAGCCTTCATGAACGATTCCGTCACCGACACCGCAAGCACAGTCGCCGGTCAGGAGCTGCGCCAGTTTGTTGAGCGTTACGAGCGCCTTGAGGCCGAGAAAAAAGACATCGCCGACGCCCAGAAAGAGGTGATGGCCGAAGCCAAAGGGCGCGGCTATGACACCAAGGTGCTGCGCAAGATTGTGGCACTGCGCAAGCGCGACGCCAATGATCTGGCCGAAGAAGAGGCGGTTCTGGATATGTATAAGGCGGCCTTGGGGATGTAGCGCTAGCTGAAGGGAAGGATCAGATTGACCCCTTCCATCTCAGCAATTACCTCCAGATCATCCTCATATCCTTCGGACATTGCCGCGACCATCTCTGCGCCAAGAGCGGGCAGGTCAATGGACTCTTCCAGCTTGTCAGGTAGGGCATATGTATCCAGTAGTGCGGCCAGAGCCTCATGGCGGGAGATACGGTCTGCGGGCAGGGTAAGGGCGTTCAGCGCCTTTTGGCCCTCGGCGGTGATGAGTCGTGATATGACATCGAACTGACCGGTGACGGGTGTACCATCGGCAACGCCCGATTGCAGGCGGATAAGGTCTTCCCAAATGATCGGGCTGTCTTCGTTGCACCACACATAAAGCGGGCAATGCGGGGCCGCGCGTCGGATGCGCGCAACGACGTCGGACCATTGCACATCAAGCGGCGATGTCGCACCGATGTAGGCGGCAAGATTAGTGCTGTCGCTGCGTTTAAGCATGTCCTGCAGAAAACCGGCAGGGTGGCGCAATGTCAAAAAGAACGACAGTTCATCATCGGGAAACAGGCGGCACATGCCGCTGATCTTTGCGTCGATCTGTGGGTACAAAACACCGTGGTCAAAGGCCCGCTTGGGGATCGCAACAAAATTGTCATTGGTCAGCACAAGCCGGTTGACCTGTTCTTCCTCAAGGATCGCATCGATCAGGATTTCGCGGCTGTCGGGCTTTGGTTTGCCGCCATCAAGCACCTGAATTGTCTCGCGCAGAAGGGCGCGGTACTTGCCTGGCCCGGGCACAGCAATGCCCTGCTGCAACAGCGTGCTGGCATTGCGCAGGATCGACTTCAATAGCCGGTCTTCATCCGTACAATTTGCGCCAATATGAAATGCGATCTGCATTCTGACAGGCCTTTTATGGTGTCCTTGCCGCGCAACATAGTCGGATTTGAAAGGCATGAAACCTGTTTTCAAAATACGCTTCGGGCAAGGCTTCGGCGTGCCGGCGTATTTTTGTAATTTTGATGCGAAAAGCCCATTGCCATTGCGCATTATCTGCTGCTATACGCCGCGCACTCGGTACAACCGAGACGTCGTTTGACGCACCAGTGCCCCTATAGCTCAGCTGGTAGAGCAACTGATTTGTAATCAGTAGGTCCGCGGTTCGAGTCCGTGTGGGGGCACCATTAAAATCAATAAGTTAGTTGAATTAAGTTGATGCGATAGGCTTTGTCTTGGCTCTTGTTGGTCTTCAGGCATAGCTGTTGACGACGCACCCCGAGCATCCGGCCCTTGCTGAAGCTCTGTTGGCTGGTTGACGTGGCCACGTCTTCTCTTTTGTGTTGATACACAAGTGTAGGTGCGTCGTAAGAAGGCAACGGGCTTGCGGTCGTGGTGGACAGCATTGGTGCCGCACTTGCCAGCGGACTTTTGGTGCGGGCTTTGCTGTTCCAATGGCTGCCCGTCGACGGGCTGCCAGCATCAGTGCTTTGCCGTAGCCGACGTGGGCAGCAGTGTCTGCTCCGTGCGAAAAGTCGCCTTTTGCGAGAATCACAACGGGCGGTTTTGTTTCCGGCCTTGCCTTCACCGCCAGAGGCACACGCAGCGGCCGCTCTTTTCTTTTCCGCAAGGTCAGCGCCAACAGTGAGCGCGCAGGTTTGTTATGCGCTAACAGTTAAATTGGCAATTATCGGTCTGTGGCGCCAGGTCCTTGTCTACACAGGCTGAAGTGCAAACAGATAGAAAAGTAACAGAGTTTACGCAGATTTTGTCAAAATATTTTCAGTAAAACTTCAGTCTTTCAAAATGATGTCGCGATGCTGTTCGGTATGCAATAGGATACATTTACTAATCGACAGGGGAATTTGTTCGATGGGCGGCGCTCTTTCCTGTCAGATCGTAAGGAGGAGACAAGAATGCCTGCGGACACTTTTCCGAACCACGCAACTTCCCAACTGGAAGAAAACGACACCGCCGGGACCGCGCCTCGCGTACCGCATGTGAATGCGCAGCAATATGAGGCGCTTTATCACAAGTCGATTTCCGAACCGGAGGCTTTCTGGGCAGAGCAAGGACAGCGACTGGACTGGATCAAGCCCTTTGAGACGGTCAAGAACGTTGATTTCACCTTGGGCAGTGTTTCGATCAAATGGTTCGAAGACGGTGTCCTGAACGTCTCGGCCAACTGCATTGACCGGCATCTTGCGACCCGCGGCGACCAGACCGCTATCATCTGGGAGCCGGACGACCCAACCGATGACGCGCTGCACATTACCTACAAGGATTTGCATCGCAGCGTGTGCAAGATGACCAATATTCTTGAAACGCTGGGCGTGCGCAAAGGTGACCGCGTTGTCATTTACCTGCCGATGATCCCCGAGGCCGCCTATGCCATGCTTGCCTGTGCCCGCATTGGTGCGATCCATTCGATTGTCTTTGCCGGTTTCTCGCCCGATGCGCTGGGCGCCCGGATCAATGGCTGCGACGCCAAAGTCGTGATTACCGCAGATGAAGCCCCGCGCGGTGGCCGCAAGACCGCGCTAAAATCGAACACGGACGCCGCGCTGTTGCATTGTGACGACCGCGTGAAATGTCTGGTGGTCAAGCGCACCGGCGGCCAGACCACATGGACCGACCGTGATTACGATTACAACGAAATGGCGCTGGAGGCTGACGATCCCTGCTCGCCCGCCGAAATGAACGCCGAAGACCCGTTGTTCATCTTGTATACATCCGGTTCAACCGGTCAGCCAAAGGGCGTCGTTCACACCTCTGGCGGCTATCTGACCTATGCCGCCATGACGCATGAGCTGGTTTTCGACTACCACGACGGTGATATTTTCTGGTGCACTGCCGATGTGGGTTGGGTCACGGGTCATAGCTATATCGTCTATGGTCCGCTGGCCAATGGCGCGACCACCATCATGTTCGAAGGTGTACCGACCTATCCCGACGCGGGCCGCTTCTGGGCCGTCTGTGAGAAGTATGGTGTAAACCAGTTCTACACGGCACCAACTGCCATCCGAGCCTTGATGGCGGCCGGCAACGGTCCTGTGGAAGCCCATGATCTGTCCGCTCTGCGGGTGCTTGGCACCGTTGGCGAGCCGATCAACCCCGAAGCGTGGAATTGGTACAATGATGTCGTCGGCAAGGGCAAATGCCCCATCGTCGATACTTGGTGGCAGACCGAAACGGGTGGTCACCTGCTGACACCTCTGCCCGGTGCGACAGAGTTGAAACCGGGCTCTGCCCAGCAGCCCTTCTTCGGGATCGTGCCCAAGGTCCTTGATCCGCAATCGGGCGCGGAAATCACGACGACAGAGGCCGAAGGCGTATTGGTTCTGGCCGATAGCTGGCCGGGTCAGATGTGCACCATCTGGGGCGACCACGACCGGTTCGAGAAGACCTATTTCAGCGACTACAAAGGCTATTACTTCACCGGCGACGGCTGCAAACGCGATGCGGACAGTGACTATTGGATCACGGGCCGCGTGGACGATGTGATCAATGTATCGGGCCACCGTATGGGCACCGCAGAGGTTGAAAGCGCCTTGGTCGCCCACGCAAAAGTGGCCGAAGCTGCGGTCGTTGGTTATCCGCACGCCATCAAAGGGCAGGGCATCTACGCCTATGTCACCTTGATGAACGGGCAGGAGCCGTCCGAGAACCTGCGCAAGGAACTTGAGGTTTGGGTGCGCACGGAAATCGGCCCGATCGCCAAACCCGACCTGATCCAATGGGCCCCCGGCCTGCCCAAGACACGCTCTGGCAAGATCATGCGCCGTATCCTGCGCAAGATTGCCGAAGATGATTTCGGCGCTCTGGGTGACACTTCGACCTTGGCGGAACCGGCTGTGGTCGATGACCTGATCGCAAACCGCATGAACAGGGGGGACGCGTAATGGATGGGGCACTGACACCGCAGGTCGCGCCGGTCCTGATCCTTTTGGGCCCACCGGGTGCGGGCAAGGGCACGCAGGCGCGGATGCTGGAAGAACGCTTCGGATTGGTGCAGCTTTCAACCGGTGATCTGCTGCGTGCCGCTGTTGCCTCCGGCTCGGATGCGGGCAAAGCGGCCAAGGCTGTCATGGAAGCGGGCGGGCTTGTCAGCGATGATATTGTCGTTGCAATCTTGCGCGACCGTCTTGCCGAAGCGGATTGTGCCAAAGGCGTGATCCTTGACGGGTTCCCCCGCACCACCGCACAGGCCGAAGCCCTTGATGTGATGCTTGCCGAGACAGGCCAGCGGATCAACGCAGCGATCTTGCTTGAGGTGGACGACGCGCAGATGGTGGCCCGTGTCTCTGGCCGGTTTACCTGCGCGGACTGCGGCGAGGGCTATCATGATACCTTCAAAGCCCCCAAGACCGCAGGGACCTGCGACGGTTGCGGCGGACAGAACATGACACGGCGCGCAGATGACAATGCTGAAACCGTCATGTCGCGCCTTGATTCATATCATGCGCAGACCGCGCCCCTTGTCACATATTACGCCGATAAGGGCGCGTTGGCCCGTGTCGATGCGATGGGCGAGATCGACGCGATCCAGCATGCAATTGCGACACTGACCGAAAGTGTCCTGACCTAAGACTTTGCATCGGGCGACTGTCGCCCTTTGCCAGACATAGCCAACATGAAACAGGAGGAACGCCACATGGCGGAACAATCAACACAGGCGAAGGTAGCCCAGGACGGGGCGGGCTACTGGACCGCGAACGTCAGGATAATCTTGGTGAGCTTGGTCATCTGGGCACTTGTGTCCTTTGGCTTTGGCATTTTGCTGCGCCCCATGCTGTCGGGGATCGCGGTTGGCGGCACGGACCTTGGGTTCTGGTTTGCCCAGCAAGGCTCAATTCTCGTCTTTCTTGCGCTGATCTTTTTCTATGCGTGGCGGATGAACAAACTTGACCGTGAATACGGCGTCGAAGAGGACTGATCATGGAACAGTTTACAATTAACCTGCTGTTTGTGGGCGCAT
>JBFEQR010000114.1:0-6878 GCA_041549425.1 Yoonia sp.
GATGATCTGATCATCGTGGCCGCAGGCGACCGCGTGCCTGCCGACGCTGTGGTTGTCGAACAAACCGCCCTTTATGCTGACGAAAGCGCGCTGACCGGCGAATCCATGCCTGTTGCGAAAGACGGCAAAGATACCGCCCTTTATATGGGCACCAATGTTGTGGACGGGCGCGGTATGGCGCGGGTAAGCGGCATTGGCACCGCCACACGCTTTGGACAGATCGCCGTGATGACCGGTGCTGTGGCGCACCGTGAAACGCATCTGCAACGCCAGTTGGGGCAACTGGCCAAACAACTGGGTCTGGTGGCGCTGGTCATTGCGGCCCTGATCATGGGCCTCGGTATCTGGAGCGGGCGGGCCATGACAGAGATGTTCATGACCGGTATCTCGCTGGCCGTCGCCATGGTGCCCGAAGGCCTGCCTGCGGTGGTCACGATCACGATTGCGCTGGGGGCTGCTGCCCTAGTGCGCCAGAACGCGCTGACACGCCGTTTGCAGGCGGTTGAAACGCTGGGGGCCGCCTCTGTCATTTGCACCGACAAGACCGGCACGCTGACCGAAAACAAGATGACAGCCACCGCGATCTGGACACCGCAAGGGTCCTATAACGTGACCGGCACCGGCTATGACCCGTCCGGCCACATCGCGCTGGACGACAGCAAGCGGCGGGCCTCGAATGATGCCGTGCTTGCCGATTTGCTAGAGGTCTGCGCAGCCTGCAATCACGCCAGCCTGCAACACCATGCCGGTGAATGGACCATGATCGGCACCCCCACCGAAGGCGCGCTGATGACGCTGGCCTACAAAGGCTGGGCCGCCCTGCCCGACCCGCATGACATCACCGCAGAGCTGCCCTTTAGCAGTGACCGCAAAAGAATGAGCGTGCTGCGTACCACGCCCACCGGTCCCAAGGTCCTGACCAAGGGGGCACCGGAGCGTTTGCGCGAAATCTGTGCGGCCGTGATGGGCCCTGACGGTCCCGAGGAGCTTGACGACAAAGGGCGCGCCGCCATTGCAGACGCCTATACCCAGATGGCCGCAAACGGGCAGCGCGTTATCGCGCTTGCTGCGCGCCCCGCACCTGACGGCGTTTTGACCGAGGACGGTCTGATCTTTCTGGGGCTGATCGGCATTATCGACCCGCCACGCCCCGAAGTTCCTGCTGCCGTGGCCCAGGCCCATGCGGCAGGCACGCGCATCATCATGATCACCGGAGACAGCCCCGTTACGGCCCAAGCCATCGCCACCGCCATCGGTCTGACGCCACGGACCATCATGACCCATGACACCCTGTCGGTCATGTCCGATGTCGAGCTGCTGGTCGCGCTGGACAATGATACGCTGATCGCGCGGGCGGAACCGGCGGACAAGATGCGGATCGTGGCCCTGTTGCAGGACAAGGGGCAGATCGTGGCGATGACCGGTGACGGTGTCAACGACGCGCCTGCGCTGGAACAGGCCGATATCGGGATCGCCATGGGCATCCGTGGCACCGACGTGGCCAAGGATGCCGCCGATCTGGTGCTGCTGGACGATAACTTTGCCACTATCGTGGCCGCCATCCGCGAAGGGCGGCGGCAATTCGACAACCTGCGCAAATTCGTGCGCTACCTGCTGTCATCCAACGCAGGCGAGGTCATCGCGCTGATCGTGAACATCATTATCGGCGGGCCTCTGATCTTTCTGGCGACGCAAATCCTGTGGATGAACCTGATCACCGACGGCCTGACGGCTGTGGCACTGGGCATGGAGAAATCCGAGCCGGAGCAGATGGAAGAACCGCCCCGCCCGATGAACGCGCCGATCCTTGGCTGGTCGGGGTTCGCGCTGATTGCGGTTTTCGGTCTTTATACCGGCCTGTCCAGCCTGTGGATTTTCTGGAGCCTGCTGGACGTCGATGAAACCCTTGCCCGCACGGCGGCCTTTACGGCCATGGTGGTGTTCGAGAAATTCAGTGTTTTCGCCTTCCGGTCACTGCGCGCACCTTGCAGCCGGATCGGCTGGACCAGCAACCCGTTTTTGCTGCTGGCGCTGGCTGCCACATTGGGCGCGCAGGTGGCGGCTGTCTATTGGCCACCGCTGCAGGCGCTGTTGCAGACAACCGGCCTCGGGCTGGCAGAGTGGCAGATGATCGGCCTGTTCACCCTGCCCCTGATTATCCTGCCCGAGATTTTCAAAACCGTTTTCTTCTGGAGATAGACCAATGGCCCCTGAACACGCCCACGCGGCACGGGAAATCACCGCAAGGGTGGATGCGCCAAACGGCAACACCAGCCTGCGCGACGCGATCTTTGGCGGCATCGACGGAACCGTGACCACCTTTGCAATCGTCGCAGGTGTGCAGGGGGCGGGGTTGTCTACGGGCATCGTGGTTGCCTTGGGGCTGGCCAATGTGCTGGCTGACGGGTTTTCCATGGCGGCGGGCAACTATGCCGGCACCAAGGCAGTTGCAGACGACCGGCGCAGGCTTTGGGCGGTGGCAGAACGCCGCATCCGTACCAACCGGCAGGCCGGATTGGACACGCTGGACCAGATCCTTGCCCGCAAGGGTCTAAGCGGTGCCGTGCGCCGCGATGCAGGCAGCATGATCAGCGAAGACAAAGAGCAATGGATTGCGATGATACTGGCCGAGGAATACGGCCTGCCCGCAATCGACCCACGCCCGATCCGCGCGGCTTTGGTGATCTTTGGTGCCTTCGTCGTTGCGGGCATGTTTCCCCTGCTGCCCTATCTTGCGGGGCTCGGCACAGCCTTTGGCTGGTCGATTGCGATTTCGGGGATCACCTTTTTCGGCATCGGCGCGATCAAGTCACGCTGGTCGCTGGCGCCATGGTGGCGCTCGGGACTGGAGACGCTGATCATCGGGGGGACAGCCGCCGCACTTGCCTTTGCGGTGGGGCGGCTTTTCCATCCCTAAAAGGCGATGACCTTGGCCAGATGCTTTGGCAGGTCATCCAGCGGCAAATGTGTCAGGTCCTTGGGGATATCGGCGTGCAGCGCTGCCTTCAACTGCGGCGTCAGCCGGTCGCGCAGCATCCCCAGCATCGCGGGCGGGGCGAAAAGGATGAACCGCTGGAACGCTTGGCGCGTGCAGGCCCCGTCAAGGAACTCCACGATCTGTTCGGCAAAGGCCGATTGCGCCAACCCCTTGAGGTCGGGGTCCGAAATGCCGCCGCGATTTGGACCGACTGCGGCATTTGTCATGCCCGGTTCATCCGAAAGTTCAGTCACGGGCGGGGCAACCAGTCCGGGGTCGGGCAGGCCGTAAATGCCTTTGCCCGGGCCTTCGGTGACAGCAAGACGGACGGTTTTGGCATCGGCCAGCACGATCCAGGTTTTCAACGGTTTCATTGCGTTCTCCTGCATTATTCCGATCAAACTAGCCGCTGCCGCTGTGGCTTTGGTTGATTTTTCTCAATGATCCGTGACAGTGTTTGCCATTGTCTGCAGGGTGTGAGCGGGAAAGAGATAGATGAAAGATCTGGAACGTGACGGACGACTGCTGACTGCTTTGCTTGACGCCATGCCGGATGCGGTTCTGGTCAGCGATGGCAATGGCACCATTACACGCGCAAATCACGCAACAGGCCGTCTGTTCGGCTATGATCCGGCCGAGCTTATTGGCGATAGCGTGGGAACACTGATGCCGCAGGCCATGGCGGATCGCGGTGACGGGTTCATGCAAAGCCACCGCGAAACGGGGCAAGAGCGGCGGGTCGAAGGGATGCGGCGCAATGGAGAGACATTTGCACTGAACCTGTCGGTCGGACATGCCAGCTATGAGGGCGAGGATCATTTCGTCGCTATCCTGCACGGTCTTGGCGCCAGCGCAACCGCACAAGAGGCATTGGCGCGCACTGCCCGACTTGATGCGATCGGACAGATGACCACCGGCATCAGCCATGATTTCAGCAACCTGCTGACCGTCATCATGGGCAATCTGGAGTTGTTGGAAAAGAAATTACATGACCCCGAAGAACAGGCCATGCTTGCCGACGCGCAGGAAGCGGCGGCGATGGGTGCGGAACTTACTGCGGGTCTGAGCGCGTTTGCGCGCAACACGGCCGGCAAGTTCGACGCAATCAGTGTGAATGCCGCGTGCGAAACCGCTTTGACGTTGATCGGCCGCACCTTTGATCCGCAATACGAAATTTCATTGACCTTGGCCGATGACCTGCCTGCGGTAATGGCCGATACCACGAAACTGCAATCTGCGTTGATCAACATCGCCCTGAACGCCCGCGACGCGATGCCCGAGGGTGGCAAGGTGATGATCCGTACAGAGGTCGTGACCATTGATGATGACTATATCGCGCAGGAACTGGACGTCTCCGAGGGGGTATATGTCCGCATCTCCATCACCGACACAGGGCTTGGCATGGGGCCGGACACGCAACAGCGCGTCTTTGAGCCCTATTTCACCACCAAGCCCGTGGGACACGGCACGGGGCTTGGGCTTGCGATGGTTTACGGCTTTGTGCGGCAATGCGGCGGTCATGTGACCGTCTACAGCGAAATCGGTCACGGCACGACGATTGCGCTCTATTTCCCGATCGCGAACGCTGCATATGAACAAACGCAAAGCGTCACGGGCGGGTCATCCGCGAAGACCGTCACGAACCGCACCGTTCTTGTCGTGGAAGACAACCCGCAGATCCGCAGGCTGACCACCGTGCGGCTGAGGGATCTGGGGTACCGCGTCCGCGAGGCAGAGCGCGGGGATATCGCCGCCGACTTGCTGCGCGAGGATGCCGATATCCATGCCGTCTTCACCGATCTGGTCATGCCGGGCGAACTGGATGGTCTGGGTCTGGCGCGGCATGTGGTGGCCACATACCCCCATATCCGCATCCTGCTGACATCTGGCTATGCCGAAGATATCCTTGGCCGTGATAGTGACAAACCCGACCACCGCATCCTGCGCAAACCTTATCGCCAGTCTGACTTGTCCAAAGCGCTGTCAGCACTTTTCACCGACAGCTAGTCCTCACACATCTGCACCTCGGAGGTGAACGAATAGCCGATCCCGCGGATCGTCGAGATCAGACGCGGAGAAGAGGGGTTTCGTTCGATCTTTTTGCGCAGGCGGGCAATCTGGTTGTCGATGGTCCGGTCAAGCGGCGCATAGCTGTGACCCCCTGTCAGATCCATCAGTTGTTCACGTGACAACACCCGCTTTGGGCGGGTCAGGAACACCTCGAGCAGTTTGAACTCGCCGCTGGTCAGATCCACCAGCTGACCGTGACGGTCAAGTAGCTTCATTTCGTCAGGGATGGCGGTCATTTCATCAAATTTCACGCAACTTGAATGTTCATTTTGTGCAGGCGTCTGGTTCGTACTCTCCCGCACGCGGCGCATCACTGATTTTATACGCGCCACGACCTCGCGCAGGTGGAAGGGTTTGCTGATATAGTCATCCGCCCCCATCTCGAGCCCGACGACGCGGTCGATTACGTCGTCTTTGCCAGTCACCATAATGATCGGGACCGCAGACACCTTGCGGATTGCCGTCGCCACATTCAGCCCGTCATCTTTGCCCAAATCCAGATCAAGGGTGACCAGATCGACACGCCCTTCCGCAATAGCAGCAAGCGCAGCGGCCTTGCCGTCAGCCTCGATTACTGTGGCGCCTTCGCCTTCCAAACAGCGACGCAGCAAGGTTCGTATCTTTGGATCATCATCAACGACAAGGATCGAAGAATTCTTCACTGATTTAACCCCGTCCACAACTACCGAGTGTAACTATGCGCACTTTTGCAACGATATATATGAAATACACCTATTGATACAATTTGATACAAAAGTTTACGCAAATGCCATTATCGGCGATACACGTGACCGCCAGCTTCCGTTCAGCCAAATGAAAGGACGCTGCCATGTACGTCACGACATCTTTCCCGGAACAAATCATTCTGAACCCTGAGCTTTCCAAACCAAATATTACCCGAAATCGTACCATCACAATCAAGCCCGGAAAACATCTTTTTCTTGAAGGTGATGCCGCTGATCTGATCTACGAGGTCGCCAGGGGCGTTCTGCGTCTGACGCGGATCATGGAAGACGGCCGCAGGCAGGTCATCGCATTTGGCTATCCTGGTGATACTGTCGGTTTCCCCTGTGAGGGGGCCTATCACACAGATTGCGATGCTTTGGTGCCCACCACGCTGATTGTCCATCGCCGCGCCGATCTGGAATCCGCCAAAGGCAATGCAGCCCTGCATGCGCGCCTTTTACGTGCGGCTTTGCGTGAAATCAGCGCGATGCAGGATCATTTCATGATGCTGGGCCGGAAATCCTCTGTGGAAAAGCTGGCATCCTTCATTCAGGTGCTGGCAGAGCGTGTCGGCGAACCTTTTGGAGAATTCCAGCAGGTTAGCCTACCGATGACGCGCGCGGATATCGCTGATTTTCTGGGGCTTACCACCGAGACCGTCAGCCGAACATTCACCCAGCTGCGCAAGTCCAAGATCATCGCGATTGATCATGTGAACACCGTCATCATCCTCAAACCGCTTGCCTTGCAGGCCATTGCATCGGGCGACGACGACTAATTCCTCCCCCCGAGGACTGCCGAGGCCAAGACCCATACGGGTCGGCGCCTCGGCATTTTTGTTCATTCAATCCGGTTTTGAAGATCGACATCCAGTGCGGGATCAGGATCAGAGATCCAGACCGACAAGGTGCCAGCCGTCATCGCACCGATGCCCAGCAAGACCAACGTATAGTTCACGACCCAGCCCACAAAGGGGATGAAGTTCAGGATCGCAACAGCCACGATTGCCAAAGCGATAATCACCAGTTTCATCAGCAGGGACGGATCGTCACTGCCGTCAAAGGCCACCCAGACGCGGCGCGCGATGGCATAGGCCGCCAGCAGA
>JBFEQR010000115.1:0-6858 GCA_041549425.1 Yoonia sp.
GGGGGCATCACATGGGCTTTGCGCACCTCATCGGCGGCGGCCAGCACACTGTTGACCACGGGCAGGCCGACGCTGCGGTAAACGTCTTTCGTGCGCTGCTTGTCCAGCGACAGGGCAGAGGCAAGAATTCCCGAATGTGTGGAAGGAATTTGCAGCCATTCAAGAATGCCCTGCACGGCACCATCTTCGCCCCAACGACCATGCAGCGCATTGAAAACAACATCCGGTGCAATTTCGATCAGACGTGCAGCAACGTCCAAGCCCGCATCGAGCTCGACCACATTGTATCCTGCTTCCCGCAAAGCCGCCGCGCATTCACGGCCCGAGCTAAGCGAAACGTCACGCTCCGCCGAGGGGCCGCCCATGAGGACAACAACTTTCGGGTTTGTCCTGCTCGACATACCCTACCGCCTTTGATCGCGGGCCTTTTGCGACCCGTCGTTTGTTGATCCGGTTATTGGACCGTGGCCATTTTTGGCCGTTTATTCTGCGGTGTTTTCACCCAACCGGTGACCCACCCGCATGATTTCCCACTCTAGCGTGATCCCTTGGCTAGCGTAAACCTTTTTCCGCACCTCTTCGCCCAAATCCTCAAGGTCGGCAGCGGTTGCGCCACCTGCGTTAGTCAGGAAATTGGAGTGTTTGATATTCATCACCGCCCCGCCCCGCGTAGCCCCGCGCATGCCAGCATTATCGATGACCTTCCAGGCCTTCAGATCGTGCACATCATCGGCCTGTCCGGTCGAGGAAAACCCCGCAGGATTCCGAAAGGTCGATCCTGCCGTGCGGTCCTTGGTGGGTTGTGTTTCATCGCGCTTTGCAAGCTGGTCCGCCATACGTTGATGCAGAACCGCGGCGTCCTCCTTAGACGGTGTGAATTGGGCGGCAACGATCATCGCCCCGTCGGGCAGCGTGCTTTGACGGTACCCAAGTGCCAGATCGACGGGCGCGAGTTCCCTGATCTGTCCCTGCCGGTCCACGATCGTGACCGATGTCAAGACATCGGCCACATAGTCGCCATAGCAGCCTGCATTCATCCGCACCGCGCCACCGATCGTGCCGGGGATAGTGCGCAAAAACGTCAGGTTCAGCCCCGCATCCGCCGCCTTGCGCGCCACATGCGCATCAAGGGCCGCCGCACCTGCCGTGACACGCCCCCCGTCGATTTCAATGCCGTTAAAGCCCCGCCCCAGCCGGATCACCACACCGCTGATCCCGCCATCGCGCACGATCAGGTTGCTGCCGACACCCATCGGGAAAACGGGGATTTGCGGATCAAGCGCAGCCAGAAAGGCGGACAAATCATCCATATCCGCAGGCTGGAACAGAACCTCGGCCGGTCCCCCCACACGCATCCACGTCAGGTCGGCCAGTTCCCGTTGCGGCGTCAGCCTGCCGCGCACCAAAGGAAGCGCAATCATCTGTTTTCAATCCTTTTCAAACCAAGGGGTGCCGTTTTGCAATATCGCAAGCAAGCTTGTGATCAACCCCAATTGTCCACTGTCCATGCCATCAGTGACCGGATGCCGCCCGTCCGATGGGTGGCAGTCTAGACCTCGGCGTCGTCGCGCCTGCGCAGCAGCCACCCCAGCGACAGACCAGCAACGCAACCCAGAAAGGCCGGTACGCACACCAGCATGGCAAATGCCATCGCCTTGACAGGATCGACCCCGAAAGGGCGCCCGCTGGCGTAAATCGAAATGACCAAGGTGCCACCGACTATGGAAATGATCGTCAGGGCCAGTCCCGACTGCCCCGCACGCATCAGCCGCGTCAGCCACCAGAACGGCAGCACCGCGCAGGCCAGCATTCCCGAAAACACCAGTAGTTCTGTCATCATGCCTCGCGCCCCGCTTTGCGCCTGATCCAGCGCCACAGAAAATAAAGCGGCCAGCGTAGCACAAGACACCCCACGCCCAAACCGAGCAATCCGTAGAACACGCCATGGACCCAGAACATCCAGATCAGGGCTGGCAGGCCTATTGCGATCAGTACATAGGCCCGCCGCCAATGATTGTCCTGTGAAGGGATTGCGGCCATAACAAAGGCCAGAACGACCCAAAGACCGATCGCCAGAAACGGGTCCATTACACCTTCAGGCGATCCGGCAGCCGGTTCGCCCATGTGCTGATCGTACCCGCGCCAAGACAGACAACCATGTCACCTGCTTTGGCCTGTTCGCGCACGAGCTGCTCCAGATCATCTTCTTTATTGATTGTGCGGGCATCACGGTGACCATGCCGGATCAGACCAGCCACAAGATCGGCGTGGCTTGCCCCCGCGATCGGCTCCTCGCCCGCGGCGAAGACTTCGGAAATACCGACGACATCGGCGTCATTGAAACAAGCGCAGAATTCATCGAAGTGATGCGACAGACGTGTAAAACGGTGCGGCTGATGCACCGCGATCACGCGCCCTTCGGTCGCTTGCCGTGCCGCCTTCAGCACTGCCGCGATTTCGACCGGATGGTGGCCATAGTCGTCGATGATGGTCACGCCATTGATTTCACCAACTTTGGTAAAGCGCCGGTTTACGCCCTTGAAGCCCGCCAATGCCTTGCGGATTTCATCCTTTTTCATACCCAGATGCCGCGCCACCGCCACAGCGGACAGCGCGTTCGAGACATTGTGGTCCCCCGGCATCGGCAGCGTGCAGCCTTCGATCAGTGCGCCTTCGGCTTGCAGCGCGACATCAAAATGCGCGCTGCCCGCTTTGTAGTGCAGATTGACCGCACGGATATCGGCCTGCGCGTTGAAGCCGTATGTGACCACACGACGGTCCGTGATCTTGCCAACCAAAGCCTGCACGTCGGGGTCATCGGTGCAGCAGACAGCCAGACCATAAAACGGTATGTTCGACACAAAGTCATAGAACCCCTGATGCAGCGCCTCTTCGGTGCCCCAGTGTTCCATATGTTCGGGATCGATATTGGTCACGATCGCAATCGTCGCGGGCAAACGGTTGAAGGTGCCGTCGCTTTCGTCGGCCTCGACAACCATCCATTCGCCCTGCCCCATCCGCGCGTTCGAGCCGTATGCGTGAATAATCCCGCCGTTGATCACCGTGGGGTCAATGCCCCCCTCGTCCAGCAGCGCGGCAACCATCGTCGTGGTTGTCGTCTTGCCATGCGTTCCCGCGACGGCCACATTCGACTTCAGACGCATCAATTCGGCCAGCATTTCGGCACGCCGCACGACAGGCAGGCCCTTGGCCCGCGCTTCATCCAGCTCGGGATTACCCGGTTTGATGGCAGAAGAAATGACGATCACCTCTGCACCTTCCAGATTTTCGGCGCGTTGACCTTCAAAGATCACGGCCCCCAGCGACTTTAAACGGTCAGTGATTTTGGATGCTTTCAGGTCGGACCCCTGTACGACATAGCCGTGGTTCAGCAACACCTCGGCGATGCCGGACATGCCGATGCCGCCGATGCCCACAAAATGGATCGGGCCCACATCAAGGGGGAGTTTGGTTGCAGCATTCATGGCAAAATTTCCGTCCTTCATTTCCGGGCCAACCCCTCGACCATCTTGACCAGCCGTTCCGTCGCGTCCGGCACACCGCAGGCAATGGCCGCCTGCGCCATTTTCATCATCCCTGCCTCGTCCGACAGCAGCGTCGTCAGTTTCGTGGTCAGCGGGACGACCTCGAAATCCGCCTCTGTCATGATCTCAGCGGCACCGGCTTCGACCAACTGGCGTGCATTCGCCGTTTGCTCGTCGCGGATAGCACCACCGTAAGGCACCCACAACGCAGGACGTCCAATCACGCTGACATCGGCGACGGTTGACGCACCAGAACGTGAAATGACCAGTTGCGACTCTACCATCCGGCGCGGCACGTCATCAAAGAACGTCTGCACATCGGCCTTAATCAGTTCGCTTTCGTAATATGCGGTCACCCGCGCCACATCCTCGGGGCGGGCCTGATGGGATACGCGGATATTGCGCCGGATCTCTTCGGGCAGTGCGGCGATGGCGGGTGGTACGATGTCAGACATGATGCGCGCGCCTTGCGAACCACCCAGCACCAAAAGCGACATCGGATAATCACCTGGCGGGATATAGGGCGCGCCAGCATGTTCAAGGACCGCCGCACGCACCGGATTGCCCGTATGCACCCCTTCGATCTGACCGGGTAAGGCAGTGGGCCATGTGCCGCAAGCAATGCGGTTAACACGCTTGGCAAAAAGCTGGTTCACGCGACCTAGAACACCGTTCTGTTCATGGATCATGCGCGGGATGCGCAGCGCCCACGCTGCGGCCATCGCGGGAATTGCAGGATAGCCGCCAAAGCCCACAACGACGTCGGGACGGTCCCGCCACATCCGCCACTTGGCCGCGGCGATACCTGCCAGAATGCGAAATGGCACCATCAGCTTTTGCACCACGCCACCGCGGGCAAAAGTGGCACTGCCAACGACATTGACCTCGACCGCATCAGGAAAGCCGCCGGTGTAACGTGCGCCACGCGCATCGGTTGACAGCTTGACCCGCCACCCTTTGGCCAACATCGCCTCGGCCAAGGCCTGCGCTGGGAACATGTGACCACCCGTGCCACCTGCCGCGATAATCAAAAGCGGTGCTGTCATCGGTTCGCCCTGCGCATCAGGATATCGCCCATCTCGCCCTGTGGACGGCTACGGGTAAAGGCCAGAAGCATGCCAACGGCGATCCCACCGGCAATCAGCGAGGACCCGCCATAAGACACAAACGGCAAGGTCATGCCCTTGGCGGGCAACAGGCGCACGGCCACGCCCATATTGATCATCGCCTGCACACCGAACATGCACACCAGACCGGTTCCGGCAAGACGGATGAACACGTCGCGTTCCTTCATCAAGCGCAAAAGCGAACGCACGACGATCACCGCGTAAAGCCCGATGATGACCAAGACGCAAATCAGGCCGTATTCCTCGGCGGCAACGGCAATGATGAAATCGGTATGCGCGTCAGGCAGAGACCATTTCACTTGCCCCTCGCCGACGCCAACGCCAAAGAACCCGCCTTCGCGGATTGCGTTCGTCGCATAGCCAAGCTGCGTCGTGGGGTCCAGATCGGGCGACAGAAACCCGTCAATCCGGCGGGCAAAATGTTCAGAGTTCGTGTAGGCAACAGCACCGCCCAGCAGCACAAGCGCCGCCAGCACAATCAGCACCATCATCGGCGCTCCGGCCACAAAATACATCACGCCCCATGCAAACATGATCAGCGCCGCCTGCCCGAAATCGGGCTGCATCGCCAGCATCAGAACAATCAACACGGTCAGCACGAAGGAATAGGTTTTACCGGGCGGACCACCAAGTTGCTGAGAGGCAGAAAGCAACCATGCGGCCATAACGACAAACCCAGGCTTGAGGAACTCCGACGGTTGCACCGATGCAAAGCCCAGCGAATACCAGCGCGTCGCGCCTTTGCCGAAGTCGGTTCCCAGTACGGGCAGGAAAGCCAAGGCAATAAATGCGGCCAGAAACCCCAAGACCGCCAGACGGCGCACCAGTTTGGGCGACATCATCGACACAACCAGCATGACCAGCATCGCCACACCGCCAAAAATCGCCTGACGGGTCACATAGTGAAAAGGCTCGAGCCCGTTCTTGGCTGCCAGCGGCGGTGAAGAGGCCAAACCCAAAAGCAAGCCGATCCCGAACAGGATCAGGATGCAGGACATTGTCCATTTATCAATTGTCCGCCACCACCGTGGAAGGACCGGATCACCGGACCTTACCGGGACCGTCCCGAAGACCATTTCCGTCATGGATCACCGCCATTTGCCTCTGTCGTCCGTTTTCCGGATCTGATCGCAGCATAACGGCCAATGCGCCGTGATTCTACATAAAACACGCCGCCCCAGCGCTTATTTCGTGGCAGATGGCATTTGATCTCTGGGCGTGCTTGGCCCATATGGCCGGACATGAAAGTGAATACGCTGATCATAGGTGCGGGTGCCGCAGGCATGATGTGCGCGGCCCACGCGGGCCCTGACGTACTGGTCGTGGACCATGCCAAGGCACCGGGCGAAAAGATCCGGATCTCTGGCGGCGGGCGCTGCAACTTTACCAACATGCATGCCAGTCCCCAGAATTTCATCAGCCAGAACAAACACTTCTGCAAATCCGCGCTGAAACGCTATACGCAGTGGGACTTTATCGCGCTGGTCGATCAATACCGGATCGCATGGCATGAGAAAACATTGGGCCAGCTCTTTTGCGATGACACCGCCAAAGACATCATCGCAATGCTGCGCGCCGAGATGGACAAGGCCAAGGCGCAGCTCTGGCTGCAAACCGGTGTCACGGACATCCGCCATGACGGAACACAGTTTCAGGTGGCGCTGGACAGGGACGAGCGGGGCATCACGGTGACAGCCAACAACCTTGTTGTGGCCTGTGGTGGCAAATCGATCCCGAAGATGGGGGCGACGGGCCTTGGCTATCAGATCGCCGCACAGTTCGGTTTGCCCGTTGTCACCCCGCGTCCGGGCCTTGTGCCGCTGACCTTCTCGGACGAAAAGTTCAAACCGCTGGCCGGTGTGGCCACCCCTGCCCGCGTCACCGCAGAGGGGACCAGTTTTGACGAAGCCCTGCTTTTCACCCACCGCGGCCTGTCGGGGCCTGCGGTGCTGCAAGCTTCGTCCTACTGGCACGAGGGCGCGGGCATCATGGTCAACCTTGATCCCGACGCGACGCTTTTGGGCAAGCTGCAAAAGCACCGCCAAACCGAAGGCCGCAAGGCGCTGACCACAGTGCTGGGCCTGCATATCCCTGCGCGTCTGGTCGCGCATCTTGGCGAAGAGATCGACCTGCAAGGCAATATCGCAGATCAAAGCGATGAAAGGCTCGCGGCCCTGTGCACCCGA
>JBFEQR010000116.1:0-6835 GCA_041549425.1 Yoonia sp.
AGCCGCCGCCACCACCGTAAGAGCCGCCACCGCTGCCGCCGCCATACCCACCACCGCCGCCTTCGCTGCTGCGTCCGTCAAGCATGGTCAGGGTGCTGGTGTAGGGTCGCAGCACCACTTCGGTGCTGTAGCGGTCCTGACCGCTCTGGTCTTGCCATTTGCGGGTCTCCAACTGGCCTTCGATATAGACCTTGGAGCCTTTGCGCAGATATTGCTCGGCGACGCGGGCAAGTGGTTCTGAAAAGATCGCGACGCTGTGCCATTCGGTCTTTTCGCGGCGTTCGCCGGTGTTCTTGTCTTTCCACGTCTCGGAGGTCGCGATGCGCAGGTTACAGACCTTGCCACCGTTCTGGAATGTCCGCACCTCCGGGTCCGCGCCCAGATTGCCGATTAGGATGACTTTGTTCACTGATCCGGCCATTGCGGTATCTCCCTCGATTCTGGTTTTCACTTTTGTGACAGACACCGGATGCCTCAACAAGGTTAACGGGTGATGAAATCCGGCAGGATTGGCAGTTTCAAACAAACCGGCTATGATCTGCGCCAACCCGTTAGAATAGGTATGCCTGTAGATGTGGCGCGTGATGATGATGTTGAGCCTTTGTGCTGCCCCTGTCGCAGCGCAAGACCAAGTGTCGACCATGTCGCGCAGTGGTTTGCTGCCCAGCCAGATCGAACTGCTTGATAAGCGCGCAGCGGCCCAATACGAGAATTCCGCAAGACTGCTGCCCCCGCGTGCCGGGGGTTTTGCCATCACCCCGAGCTATACCGGCGGCTATCAGGGCCCCTATCTGCGTCATGCCCGTGAAGCGGCGATGCTGCACGGGGTGCCGGTGGGGTTGTTCTTGCGGCTGGTCGAACGTGAAAGCGCCTGGAACCCCCGTGCCGTATCCCCCAAAGGGGCGTTGGGGCTGGCGCAATTGATGCCAGCCACGGCGCGTGTGTTGCGTGTGGACCCGATGGATCCGGTGCAGAACCTTGAAGGCGGTGCGCGCTACCTGCGCGCCCAATTCGACACATTCGGGACGTGGCCCTTGGCGTTGGCCGCTTATAATGCAGGTCCCGGTGCGGTGACGCGATACAGCGGCATCCCCCCGTTTTCCGAAACACAGACCTATGTGCAGGTGATCTGGGGCGAGTGACGATCTTGTTGCCAAGATCGCCATTCACGCTTTGATTATTCCGCAGCGATCTGGATAACAGGTTCCATATCCGCCAGATCAGCATCGCTGAGATGGCATTTGATCTGGTGACCATCGCCAAGCTGGCGCACTGGCGGGACCTCTTTTTCGCAAAGACCGCCTGCCACTTTGGATTTCCAGTTGCAGCGCGTCTGGAAGGGGCAACCGCTGGGCGGGTTCATGGCCGAGGGGATATCCCCCTCCAACACGATATGCTTTTTCTTGACGCTGGTGTCGGCGATCGGCACGGCGGACAAAAGCGCCTCTGTGTAAGGGTGATAAGGCGGCGAGAACACCTGATCGGTGCTGCCCAGTTCGACCACATGGCCCAGATACATCACCATCACGCGGTCCGACAGATAGCGCACGATCGACAGGTCGTGGCTGATAAACAGCAGTGTGGTTTTGTGTTCGCGCTGGATTTCCATCAGCAGATCGGTGACCGCAGCCTGCACCGACACATCCAGTGCCGACACGGGTTCATCTGCGACAACGATGCGGGCGTCACCGGCAAAGGCGCGCGCGATACCCACACGCTGCTTTTGACCACCCGACAACTGGCGCGGCATACGGTCTGCAAAGGCACGCGGCAATTTGACCAGATCAAGCAGGTTCAACATCCGCTCGCGGCGTTCGTTGTCGTTGTTGCCGATCCCGAAGATTTCCAGTGCGCGGATGATCTGGCGGCCCACCGTCATGGACGGGTTCAGGGTGTCGAAGGGGTTCTGGAAAACCATCTGGATATCCGCGATGGTCTTGGTGTCGCGTTTTTCAATCGGGGTGCTGCCGATGGATTTGTTATCCAGCAAGATTTCCCCTTCGGTTGCGGTCTCAAGCCCCATCAGCACCTTGGCAAATGTGGATTTGCCGCAACCGGATTCGCCAACAATCGCCAGAGTCTCGCTTTCGCGGGCCTCGAAGCTGAGGGTTTCGTTGGCTTTGACCACTTTTGTGTCGCCGCCGCCGAACAGGGCGTTGGCGGCCACCTCGTAGTATTTCTTGAGGTTGTCCATTTTCAGAACGACCGGTCCGGGTTCGGGTTTTTCGGTCTGGGCACCAAGTTCGATCGGCGCGTTCCAGTCGATTTCCTTGAACTTGAGACAGCGCGACTGGTGGCGGTCATTGCCGGGCACCGGCTCCATCGGGATAAAGCCCGCATCACACCGCCCAGCCTCGAAGTAGTCGCAGCGCGGGCCAAAGTTGCAGCCTTGCGGCCGTTCATGGGGAAGTGGAAAGTTACCGGGGATCGCGACAAGCGGCCGCGCGTTCTTGTCCGCACCGGGCAGGGGGATCGAACGGAACAGTGCCTGCGTATAGGGGTGCTGCATTTCGTCAAAGACGTCTTCGATGGAACCGCGTTCCACCGCCTCACCGGAATACATCACGCAAATCCGGTCGCAGGTTTCGAGTACCAGACCAAGGTTGTGGCTGATAAACAGCATGGATGTGCCGTATTTCTTGCCCAGATCCTTGACCAGTTCGACCACGGCGGCTTCGACCGTGACGTCAAGCGCGGTCGTCGGTTCATCGAGGATCAGCAGCGACGGCTTGGACATCAGCGCCATTGCGATCACGATGCGCTGCTGCTGCCCCCCCGAAAGCTGGTGCGGATAGCTGTTCAGCATCCTCTTGGGGTCGGGCAGTTTTACGTCTGTGACGACTTCAAGCGCGCGTGCGTAGGCTTCTTTTTCACCGATCCCTTCGTGAATCATCGGCACTTCCATCAGCTGTTTGCCGATGCGCATGGCGGGGTTCAGCGACGCCATGGGTTCTTGATAGATCATCGCGATCTCGGACCCGCGGATATCGCGCAGTTCCTCGGGCGTCATCTCGTTCAGTTCGCGTCCTTTGAACTTGATCGAACCGCCGACAATGCGGCCGTTGACGCCAAGGTCCTGCATGACCCCAAGGGCCACGGTGGATTTGCCGCAACCGGATTCTCCGACAAGACCAAGGGCCTCGCCGGGCATCACGGTGGCGGAAAAGTCCATCACGGCGGGGATTTCGCGCAGGCGGGTGAAGAAGGAAATCGAAAGCTTGTCGATCTCGAGGATAGGTTGTTCAGTCATGATTAATCCTTCAGGCTTTCTTCACGCAGGCCGTCGGCCAGCAGGTTCAGACCAAGCACAAGGCTGAGCAAGGCCATCGCAGGCGGCAGGGCAGGGTGCGCGTAGATCAGCAGCAGCTTGCGGCCTTCGTTGATCGTGGACCCCCAGTCGGGGCTTTCGGAAGACAGGCCCAAGCCGAAGAAACCCAATGTTCCCAGCAAGATGGTCGTGTAGCCGATGCGCAGACAGAAATCGACGATCAGCGGCCCGCGCGCGTTGGGCAGGATTTCCCAAAGCATGATGTACCACGCGCCTTCGCCACGGGTCTGGGCGGCAGCGACATAGTCACGCGTGCGCAGATCAAGGGTCAGGCCGCGCACAATACGGAACACGGTGGGTGCGTTCACAAAGACCACCGACACAAAGACCACAAGGATCGAGATATCGAACAGGTCCATCCATTCGGGCAGGAAGTCGATGACAGTGCCCTCTTGGTTGATGACCGACAAATAACGCCACGCCAGCACGCCCAGCACAGGGACCATGATCGCGGTGCGTTTGGCCGGTTGTGTGTAGTAGCGCGAGTTCAGCAGCACGCCGAAAAAGATCAGCGGAAAGACGAACAGGAAAGCGGCCATATAGGACGGGATACCTGTCAGCACGATCTCGGGGGTGACCAGAAGGTAGAACAGCAGGATCACAGGGAAGGCGAGGATCAGGTTGGCCACAAAAGACAGGAACGTGTCCAGTTTGCCACCGTAGAACCCCGCAGGCAGGCCCAATGTGATGCCGACCATGAAGGCAAACACTGTTGCCAGTGGTGCAATCGCGATCACAAAGACCGATCCGGCGACCACGCGGCTAAAGATGTCGCGGGCAAGGTTATCACCGCCCAGCAGGTAATGCTGGATCGCGCCTTCGGTGCCTTCGGGAACGGGCACACCGGGAACCTTGTTCTTGAGGCCGGACACCTGTGTCAGGTAATCATGGGTGGCGATCATGTCGAACAGACCGACGAAGATGGCCGTGAAAACCCAGAACATCACCAGACCGAAACCGATCATGCCGACCGTGCTGTCGAACAATTTGCCATAGAGGCCCAGCTTGCGCTTGTAGGTCATCGAGGCCGCAAAAAGCACGATCAAGGCCAGCCACACGGGCAGGAACCGCTTGGATATCTCGCCAAGGATGCCCGCACTGCCGTAGGGCATGACTTGCGGGATGACGATATAGCCAAGGACCACGACGACCGTGCCCAGAAACAGGTATTTCACGGCGGTTTCGGATGTTCCCAAGGCGCCACCACGCGATTGCAGCGTGCCGTCGGGGTTTGATTGCAGTGTCATTGGCGCGGCGAAAAAGCCAAGCACCAGTTGGGCGATGATTGCGACAGCCAAAAGGGCCACCAGAACCATCAATACGGGGTTAAGGATCGTGCCGAGGCTACCGGTCCATGTCAAAGCTTCCATGTCCTGATCCTCCTTTTAAGAAATGCGAATGCGTGGGTTGAGGAACACATAGCCGATGTCGGAAATCAGCTGTGTGACAAGCACCACGAAGACGGAAACGATTGAGACACCAAGCAGTAGTTCGATGTCGTTATTACCAGCGGCCTGCACCAGCACCCAGCCGAAGCCCTTGTAGTTGAACAAGGTCTCGACGATGACCACGC
This sequence comes from Yoonia sp., assembly GCA_041549425.1. Lineage (GTDB taxonomy): Bacteria > Pseudomonadota > Alphaproteobacteria > Rhodobacterales > Rhodobacteraceae > Yoonia. The sequence continues at coordinate 4,902 of JBFEQR010000116.1, forward strand.
CGTTCAGCAACCACGGGAACTGCAACATGATCACCGTAAAGGGGGCGATCAATGCGTTGCGGAGCGCGTGCTTGAGGACGATCTTGGGAAAGCTGACGCCTTTCAGGCGGGCTGTGCGGATGTACTGGGCCGTCATGACTTCGGTCATCGACGCCCGCGTCATCCGCGCGATATAGCCCATGCCGTAAAGTGCGATGGTCATCACTGGCAGAAAGAAATTTTCGAAGGTTGCATCATCCATGGCCGATGTGGCCGTTCCCTTGAACCACTGCATCCCAAAGGTCGCGGTCGCAAAGACAGAGATAAAGACAACACCCGACACATATTCCGGTGTCGCGGTCGAAAGAATGGAAACAGAGGACAGCGTCCGGTCGGTCCGCGACCCTTCGCGCATACCCGCCAGAACCCCGATAATCAACGCACCGGGGATCATCACCATCATCACCCAGAACATGAGCTTTCCGGTCAACCCCAGCCGTGTTGCCACGATGGTGGACACATCGTCCTTGAAGACTGTCGAATACCCCCAGTCACCTTGCAGGATACCGCAGAATGTCGATGCATCCGCAAGATCCTGTCCGGGCTCCTGACAGCGCGCGCGGGTTTCCCCGTCGGCCCCCTCGATGACATAGCCGGGCAAAATACCCAGCCATTGGCCATACTTGACGGGCAGCGGCTGTGAATAGCCCCGGTTTTCAAGCCATGTCACGACAGCTTCGTCCGACATGCGGGCGTTACCTTGTGTCTTGGCAAGCTTTTCCAGATTTGGCGCGAGGTTGGTCAGCCAGAACACGATGAATGTCAGGCAAAGTGCCGTGAGGATCATGACCCCAAGGCGGCGGATAATGAACAGTCCCATAAAGGCCCCTGTTGGTGAGCTACGTCGGAACGTTGTCCGACTTTACGTTTTTATTGCGGCCTTCGGTTTTCCGATGATCCGCATCTGATTGCAGAAAAGGCCGCCTGCTGGGGCGGCCTTTCCAGAGTTTCTTGCCTTAGGCGGCGAAGGCCACTTTATACATCTGTGGCAGGTATGCGATATGCATGTCCCAGCCCACGATGCCCGGCTTTGCGTGACGGTAGAGCGACCGCCAGTATGGCTGGATCGTGACACCTTCGTCAGTCATGATCGCCTGCAGCTTGGCCATCACTTCGCGGCGTGCATCTGCATCCGCGATTGCGTTGGCTTCGGCCAGAAGGGCGTCAAACTCTGCATTGGCAAAGCCGCTTTCGTTCCACGCTTCACCGGAGCGGTAAGCCAGACCAAGGATCTGGGTGTCCAGCGGACGGTGGTTCCAGTTGGTGGACGAGAACGGATACTTGGTCCAGTCGTTCCAGAAGGTCGAACCCGGAATGATTGTCCGCTTCACGTTGAAGCCCGCATCACGCAACTGGGCGGCAACTGCGTCAGTTGTGTTCTTGCGCCAGTCATCGTCGATGGACACGATTTCCATCTCGAAGTCTTGCATGCCTGCTTCTGTCAGCAGGGCAAGCGCGCCCTCTGGATCGAACGGCATGCCCGGAACGTCTGCCCATGCAGGGTGCATCGGACCGACGTGCTGGTTGCGTGCGACCTGACCAAGGTTGGAGTAACCCAACTCGAGGCAAACCGCGTTGTCGACAGCCATCGCAATGGCCTGACGAACCCGCTTGTCTGCGTAGGGCTTGATGCCATCAACTTCGGCCAGCTGGTTTGGACGAATTACGATGGTAGAGGCAGATGCGATCTCTGAGCGCTCCCAGCCGATACCTTCGACAACTTCGACAAAGTCGCCGACAGTTTCAAAGAACATGTCAACTTCGTCCGATGCAGCGGCAGCCACCCATGCGGATGGGTCTGTGCCGTAGTCGATGTATTCGATCCGGTCGAGGAATGCGCCTTTGCCTTCGGCGTAGCCCCACCATTCGAAACCTTCGTTGCGGACAAGCACACT
>JBFEQR010000117.1:0-6826 GCA_041549425.1 Yoonia sp.
CAGACTGGCGATCATGAATTCGCTGGCATTGAAAGTCGGTGAGACATGCAATCTGGCGATCCCCGAACGCAAGGGCATGTTCTATCTTGACCGCGTTGAAACCCATTGGCCATTGCGGATTCAGTTGCCGATTGGCACCCAGGTCCCATTTCACTGCACCGCCAGCGGCAAGCTTTATCTGTCGTCGCTGCGCACGGATTATCTTGCGCGCTTTCTGCAAAGCTATGATCTGGAGAAGCGGACAAACCACACGATCACGGACCCTGCAGTGCTGGAAAAGGAACTGGATGAAATCCGCGAGCGCGGCTATGCCACCGACGACGAAGAGTTCATGGCCGGCATGACGGCAATCGCCGTTCCGATCCTGGATGACAAGGGCAGGTTGGTCTCGACCTTGTCGATCCATGCACCGGAACAACGGCGGCATCTCTCGGATCTGATCGCCTGCCTTGCTGACCTGCGTCAGGCGGCAGATGAACTGAGCGCCGTGGTCGCATCTTAAGCTATTGATAAATAGTCACAGTAGTTGACTTGCTCGTCCGTTGCGTTGACAAGCGCCTGCGTCAGTATTTCTTCTGGCCCGCGCAGCTTTGCTGTTGCATAGTGAAACCAGCCAAAGTGACCGGGGATATTTCAATGACGCTCGCCGTCCCGAAAATACGCACGTGTGCCGACTGCCCAATCCGTTACAACGCCGTGTGCTCCAAATGCGAGCCCGATGAATTGGTCGTTCTCGAAGAGATCAAGTATTATCGCTCTTTTGCGGCAGGCCAGACCATCTTTTTCGCGGGTGACCCGTTGGAGTTTGTCGCTTCTGTTGTCTCGGGGGTCAGCAGTCTGACACGCACGATGCCCGACGGGCGTGTCCAGATGGTTGGTTTGCTTTTGCCGGGTGATTTTCTGGGACGACCGAACCGGACATCGATTGACTGTGATGTTCTGGCGGAAACCGACGTCATGCTGTGTTGTTTCCGGCGCAAACCGTTTGAAAAGATCATCGACAGCACCCCGCATGTCGGACAACGCCTGCTTGAGATGACGTTGGACGAACTGGATGCCGCGCGGGAATGGATGCTGGTTCTGGGGCGCAAGACCGCGCGCGAAAAGATCGCATCCTTGCTGCATATGATTGCGGTGCGCATGGCCTCTTTGAAACCGGGTGAGACGGCCGAGACTACTTTTACCTTGCCGATCACGCGTGAAACCATGGCGAATTATCTGGGTCTGACGATCGAGACTGTCAGCCGCCAGATGTCGGCGCTGAAGAAAGAAGGCTTCATTGCCTTTGATGATCGTCGCGATATTCGCGTTCCCGACCTCGAAGCGCTGAAGGCAGAGACCGGCGAGGACTTTTAGCACGCCAAATCCTTTTGAAGGGATATGCTAGCGCGACATCAGAATGGGCAGATCCGCCAGCTCCAGCAAGTCACGCGTGGCCCCGCCGAAAACGGCTTCGCGCATGCGTGAATGCCCGTAGGCACCACTGACAATCATTTTTGCGCCGACTTCTTTCGCGCGGCGCAGCAGGATTTCACCGATATGCGGTTCGGTTCTGGCCAGAACAGCCACCTCGGATTTGGTCCCGTGGCGCATCAGATATTGCGCCATCGCACCACCCGGATCAGAGCGATCGGCGGCATGGGTCGGCGGGTCGATGATGCAAATGTCAGCCACATCCGCCTGTTTGAGCAAAGGCATCGCAGCGCGGGCCGCGGCAAGCGCCTCTGCCCCGTCGTTCCAGCCCATCAGCACGTGCCCCCCGACATCGGGTGCGCTGCACCCCTTGGGGATCATTAAAACAGGACGTTCGGCAGCAAACAGGCATGCCTCCACCAAAGTCGCAGCCTCGGGGTTGTCCTGATAGGGGCGGGGCAGGACGACCAGATCGGAAAACCGTAGTTTCCGCGCAAGATAATCGGTCAGGGCGGGGCCCTGCACTGTCGCGCTTTGAGAGGACCAGCAGATGATTTCGCCGCTCATGCGGTCTTTGAGCCAGCTTTCGATCTTGTCGCGTTCTTCCATAGCGTCGCGGGTTTGTTCCGCGATCATCAGGGCCTCGGCACCCATGTAATAGTTGTTCGTTTCCGTGTGACTGATGGTGACCACATAAATATCGAGATGCGCGCCCATGCGGTCTGCCAGCGAAATCGCGGCGTCCAGCCCTTCGGTCGACTGATCCTTGTCTGTCAGAACAGTCGCTATGATCTTGTAAGCCATGCTCTGGCCTTCCCCGTGTCGGTTTCACATTGGGGGCGATCGTTCGCGCAAAACCGCTCCTTGTTGCCGACTATGCCAGAGACGCGGGCGCTGTAACTTGATCCACATCAAGCAAGCCATTGATCCACATCAAGGACGCAAGGGGACCTCGATTCCATAAGCGAAACCATAAAATAGCTGTCGGACCCATTTGTGATCCGGCTCAAGAAGGGGATCTCTTATGGGGAACTATATTAAGTTAATAGCATTGGGGGGCGTGACGCTCTTTGCGGCTATTGCTGCAAATTGGGGGCGTGACGCTGCATATATTGTGCATGCCATGATTATCATGGCCGTCGCCGCCTTCATGTTTGTGCGTGTGTTGCGCAACATGGACGCGCCTGTCGTCGGCACACCAGAAGGCTACATGGACGACGTTGTCCGCGCCGGTGTGATTGCAACGGGATTTTGGGGCGTTGTCGGATTTCTGGTCGGGGTGGTGATTGCCTTTCAGCTGGCCTTTCCGGCGCTAAATTTTGAGGTTCTCCAACCTTATGGCAACTTCGGACGGCTTCGCCCGCTGCACACAAGTGCGGTGATTTTTGCGTTCGGGGGTAATGCCCTGATCATGTCGTCGTTCTACATCGTGCAGCGCACCTGCGGCGCGCGGTTGTGGGGGGGTAACCTGTCGTGGTTTGTGTTCTGGGGTTACAATTTGTTTATCGTATTGGCCGCGACAGGCTATCTGCTCGGTGCGACGCAATCCAAAGAATACGCAGAGCCGGAATGGTACGTTGATATCTGGCTAACAATTGTCTGGGTGGCGTTCCTGCTTGTGTTCCTGGGAACAATCTTCAGGCGCAAGGAAAAGCACATCTATGTCGCCAACTGGTTCCTGCTTTCCTTCATTGTCACTGTGGCGATGCTGCATCTGGTCAACAACCTGAGCATCCCCGTCAGCATCTGGGGCAGCAAATCCGTGCAGGTCTTCAGCGGCGTGCAGGATGCGATGACCCAGTGGTGGTATGGCCACAACGCTGTGGGCTTTTTCCTGACTGCGGGCTTCCTTGGCATGATGTACTACTTCGTGCCCAAGCAGGCCGGGCGTCCGGTGTTTTCCTACAAGCTGTCCATCATCCACTTCTGGGCGCTGATTTTCCTTTATATCTGGGCGGGTCCACACCACCTGCACTATACCGCTTTGCCTGACTGGGCATCGACACTCGGTATGGTCTTTTCGATTATCCTGTGGATGCCAAGCTGGGGTGGCATGATTAACGGTCTGATGACGCTGCAAGGCGCATGGGACAAGCTGCGCACCGATCCGATTATCCGGATGATGGTGATCAGCCTTGCCTTCTACGGCATGTCCACTTTCGAGGGCCCGATGATGTCCATCAAGGCCGTCAACAGCCTGTCACACTACACTGACTGGACCATTGGTCACGTACACTCTGGCGCGTTGGGCTGGAACGGGATGATCACATTCTCTGCACTGTACTTCCTGACACCGAAACTGTGGGGTCGTGCGCAGATGTATTCCATGTCCGCGATCAACTGGCACTTCTGGTTAGCCACAATCGGCATCATTCTTTATGCGGCGTCCATGTGGGTCACCGGTATCATGGAAGGCCTGATGTGGCGTGAGGTCGACGCAAACGGGTTCCTTGTGAACAGCTTTGCCGACACCGTTTCCGCAAAGTTCCCGATGTATGTGGTCCGTGGCCTTGGTGGGGTTCTGTACCTCGGCGGCGCGCTGATCATGGTGTGGAACATGTTCATGACCATCCGGGGTGGGGCGAAAGTCACTGCACCGGTTGGCGTGCCAGCAGAATAAGGAGATCAGAAAGATGTCTGATACACCAAACACACCTGCCAAAGGCTTTCTTGCCAAACACGCGATCCTCGAACGTAGCCCGACGTTGCTGCTTGTCTCCTCCCTGTTGGTGGTGACCGTGGGCGGGATCGTGGAAATCGCACCCCTATTCTATCTCGAGAATACCATCGAAGAGGTAGAAGGGGTGCGACCCTATTCCCCGCTGGAACTGGCGGGGCGCGAGGTCTACATCCGCGAAGGGTGCTATGTGTGCCACAGCCAGATGATCCGCCCGATGCGGGACGAGGTCGAACGCTATGGTCACTACTCATTGGCGGCGGAATCCATGTATGATCACCCGTTCCAATGGGGCTCCAAGCGGACAGGGCCGGACCTTGCCCGCGTGGGCGGCAAATATTCGGATGCATGGCACCTTGATCACCTGATCGCGCCACGCTCTGTTGTGCCGGAATCGATCATGCCGGGCTATGCCTACCTGCTCGATACGCCGGTGAATGCCGAATACACCGCCGATCTGGTTTCGACCCACAAGATTGTCGGCGTGCCATACACCGAAGAGATGATCGAAGTGGCGGCAGCCGATGTGCTGGCCCAAGCCGATCCGGACACGGATGCCTATGACGATCTGTTGGAGCGGTATCCGGGTGCGCAAATCCGCAACTTCGACAATGCACCGGGTGTGTCGGAGATGGACGCGCTGATCGCTTATCTGCAAGTGCTGGGCACAATGGTCGACTTTTCGACCTTCACCCCAGACGTCAGCCGCTAGGGAGGGATGACACAATGCAAAACGCTTCCTTGCTAAGCCAAATGGCAGATAACTGGATGCTTCTGGCGATGTTCACACTGTTCGTGGGGGCCATTCTCTGGGCCTTCCGTCCGGGCAGCCGTGATGTCCACAAAGACACCGCCAACATCCCATTCCGTAACGAGGACCACCCCGGTTCTTCCGAGACTGAGGAGCTGCAATCATGAGCAGCAATGAGCACAAAGACATTGATGACGTCACAGGAACCGACACAACCGGTCACTCTTGGGATGGCATCAAGGAACTGAACAACCCTCTGCCGCGCTGGTGGCTTTGGACCTTCTACATCACCATCGTCTGGGGGATCGCCTATACTGTCGCTTACCCAGCATGGCCGATGATCAGCGGGGCCACCGCAGGTGTGCTGGGCTATTCCACACGCGGCGAAGTTGCCGCGGAAATCGCCCGCTTCGAGGATGCGAACGCCGAGATTTCCGCGCAGCTTGCCGCGGCCGACCTGACGGTGCTGGACGAGAACCCCGAGCTGTTGCGCTTTGCCAACTCGGCTGGTGGTGCGGTCTTCCGCAACAACTGTTCGCAGTGTCACGGGTCGGGTGCAGCCGGTGCGGTTGGTTATCCCAACCTGCTGGATGATGACTGGCTTTGGGGCGGCGATTTCGAGAATATCGAATACACCGTGCGCCACGGCATCCGCAACGAAGAGGACTGGGATGCGCGCTATTCCGAGATGACTGCCTATGATGATATCCTCAGCAATGAAGAAATTGATCAGGTCGTCCAGTATGTGCGGCAGATTTCCGGTCAGGAACATGATGCGGGTCTGGCAGATGCAGGCAGCACCCTGTTCATGGACAACTGTGCGGCTTGCCATGGCGAGAACGGCATGGGCGACTACGGGCTTGGTGCGCCAAACCTGACCGACGCGATCTGGCTTTATGGCGGCGACACCGCAAGCCTTGAGGCAACAGTCCGCTATGCCCGCTTTGGCGTGATGCCCCCTTGGGGCGAACGCTTGACCGAAGCCGAGATCAAGGCAGTGACCGCCTATGTTCACCAATTGGGCGGCGGCGAATAAGGATCACGATCCCCGGCCATCTGTTCGCGCATCGGGCAGGGGTGAGTGAAGGAAGGGCGTCCACGCAAGTGGGCGCCTTTTTTTATTGAATGAAGAAATCGGGAACCGGATACAGATCCCTTACACGGATCTGGCGTCAGGTTTCTGCAGAAAGTCTGATCAGGCCTCTTGCGCCAACCGCGCCTCAAGCACGTCAAACGGGACGCCTGGTTCATCCTTGGCGCCACGGATCACCAGTGATGTTTTGACAGAGGCCACGTTCTCTGCGCTGGTCAACTTTTCGGTCAGGAACCGCTGGAACGTGCGCAGGTCGGGGGCCACGCATTTGAGGATGAAATCCACCTCGCCATTCAGCATGTGACACTCGCGGACCAGCGGCCAGCTTCGGCACAGATTTTCAAATGCGCTTAGGTCGCTTTCCGCCTGACTGACCAAACCGACCATTGCAAAGACCTGCACCTCGAACCCCAATTCGCGGGCGTTGACGTCGGCATGATAGCCTTGGATGAATCCTTGTTCTTCAAGCGTGCGCACACGCCGCAAGCAGGGCGGGGCGGAAATGCCGACGCGTTTGGCAAGCTCGACGTTGGTCATGCGACCATCCGCCTGCAACTCTGCCAGAATCATCCGGTCAATTTCGTCTAACTTGGTGCCTGGCATCGAAAATTCCCCAATATTTTTGCAAATACTACGCCAAGCAAAGAAGTTGCGCAATAATGTTTCACAACCTCGCAACAAAAGAACGCGGTCGTTTTGATGCCGGATGGCCTTTTATCATGCGCGCCGCAAGGCTATATCGGGGATGACCCAGCAGAAAGAGGCCGCCATGTCCGACACTCGCCATATCAAAGTTCTGATCATCGGCTCCGGCCCGGCAGGATATACCGCGGGCGTCTATGCCGCGCGCGCGATGCTGGAACCTGTCTTGATTCAGGGGATCGAGCCCGGC
>JBFEQR010000118.1:0-6823 GCA_041549425.1 Yoonia sp.
ATGTGGACATGGCATCCGGTGCACACAAGACCCAACCGTATCTTGGCATCAACCCGACAGGACGTGTGCCGGCGCTCACACTTCCCAATGCAAAGACCATAGGCGAGACCGGCGCGATTGTGACCTATCTGTGCGAGACATTTCCCAAAGCCGGCCTCTCTCCTCAGCAGGGAGATGAGGACAGGCCCGAATTTTTGTTCTGGCTGAACGTGATGACCTCGACCGGATATCCAACCGTCGCGCGCTGGAACCATCCCGAGAGATATGCCCGGTCCGACGCGGCCATCGCAGAAGTCGGCCAGCAGGGGCTGGCTGATCTGAACGCTTTCTTCGACCTCATCGAAAACGGCATTTCAGGTCAAAGTTCATTTCTGAAAAGAGGGTTTTCTGCGCTTGATTACTACCTTTCCATGCTCACTGAATGGCCTACGGACAGAGATACGCTGTTCTCAACACACCCCAAGATCTCCGCCGTTTACGCATCTGCATCCGAACACCCGGCTTACAGAATGTCGATGAGTAGACATGCCCTTCCCGCAGCAGCCGCATAAGCCGGGTCTGCTGAATGTGGCGCGCGTGGCCCGATGGCATCCAAAACACTCAAACCCTTAATAAATAGGAGACCCCCAATGCCCAAATTCATCGTCGAAAGAAATATTCCCGGCGCCGATCAGCTCGGACCTGACGAACTCTGCGATATCGCGGCCAAATCGAATGCAGTGGTGGATGGACTTGGCGTACCCTACGTCTGGCACCACACCTATGCCGCTGGTGATAAGCTGTACTGTGTGCACGAAGCAGGCAGCGCCGAAGACATATATCGTCACGCTAAAGCGGGTGGTTTTCCTGCCGACCTTGTTTCGGAAATCAAGAACACATTTGGTCCGGAAACTGCCACCAAACCCCAGTAGCGCACGAAAGTTAGGCGTGGCAAATTCGCCCACGAGGCTAAGTGCCAACGGCGGGTTTGTCCGCAGACTGTTAGTTCACCCGGCCCCGGGTTTTGCACTCGCAGCGAACGGCAGGTCCGACGGGCCGCACCGCAGCACTAGGAGTGGTCGTTGGACGGCAGCTAAGGGCCGTTCGTGACAAACGGCCCTAATGCTCAGATTTCAATAGCTTCTGAAATTGCCAAAGCATCTTCAAGCTCGACGCCAAGATATCGCACTGTGCTATCCATCTTGGTGTGACCCAGCAAAAGCTGAACAGCACGCAGATTGCCCGTCTTCTTGTAAATCTGTGTGACCTTCGTCCGTCGCATTGAATGCGTACCATAAGCAGTAGCTTCCAAACCGATGGACCGGACCCAGTCCCGCACGATACGGGCATATTGGCGCGTTGAAATGTGAGGGCGCTCGTGGAAGCGCCCCGGCCAGAGAAATTCGGACCCGACCATCAGCGGATTTTCCATCCACTTCGCGACCGATGCCCGTGTGCCCTCCGAAATTTCAAACCGAACCGGTTTTTGGGTTTTGCTTTGCAGAACGGATGCGCGAGCTTTGATCTGCCCTGAAGCCATTACATCCACGACTTTCATCCGGACGAGATCACAGCCGCGCAATTTACTGTCGATAGCCAAATTGAACAAAGCAAGGTCGCGATGGTTCTCCGCCAATTCGAGGCGCACTCGGATCGCCCAGACATGTTTGGGCTTTAGTGGGAGTTTTTGACCAACGATACGTCCTTTGTTCCAAGCGGGCCGAAGCGCGCGAATGGCCGGTAAGTTTGGTGTCTGCATGATGGATCCTCCGATCCGCCATACCCTCCCACAGCGACAACCAGACGTTGACGGCGCAGTATATCACATGATGCGCAAATGCAGCTAAGGTCCGGTAGGAGCCCAAAGTGTCTAAAATTCTGTTGCGCGGCGAATGCCGGCTTTCCAAGCCGCTCGGGTCAAAAGCTGCAACTACAGACATCAAACACATTGTTATGAATGACTTATTCGAGCATGTTTGGTTTTGTATCCGATCGTTCAAGAAGGCCCGAGAATGCGAAGCACAAAAACAATTCATGTCGTTTCTTGCCACGCCGAGGGTGAGGTTGGAGACGTCATAGTAGGAGGTGTGGCGCCGCCCCCTGGTCAAACGCTATGGGAACAACGCAATTGGATCGCGAAAGATCAAACCCTACGGAACTTTGTTTTGAATGAACCGCGTGGTGGTGTGTTTCGCCACGTGAACCTGTTGGTGCCACCCAAACATCCTGATGCGCAGATGGGTTGGATCATTATGGAGCCGGAAGACACACCACCGATGTCGGGTTCAAACTCGATTTGTGTCGCGACAGTGCTGCTGGACAGTGGCATAATTCCAATGGTCGAGCCGATCACTGAGATGGTATTAGAAGCACCCGGTGGCCTTATTCGCGTTCGGGCCGAATGCCGGGACGGGAAAGCCCGAAGTATTACAGTTAAGAACCTTCCCTCGTTTGCTGGCGATGTCGGAGTTATACTGAACGTTCCTGGCATTGGAGAACTCATTGTCGACACTGCCTATGGTGGCGATAGTTTTGTCGTTGTTGACGCAAAGGCGTTGGGCTTCAACCTTGAAGCACCCGAAGCCGGCCGCCTTGCCGAACTTGGTGTGCGAATAACCGATGCCGCGAATTACCAACTGAGTTTTCACCACCCCGAGAACGCAGAATGGGATCATTTTTCATTTTGTCTTTTTGCTGGGCCGCTAGAGCGTAAAGATGGTCAACTGCGAACAAAATCTGCTGTTTCGATCCAACCGGGAAAGATTGATCGTTCTCCAACCGGAACAGCGCTATCAGCTCGCATGGCGCTGTTGCACCTATCTGGTCAGATGAAAGTCGGGGAAGCAATCACGGCCCAATCCATCATAGGCTCGGAGTTTCATGGAAGAATATTGGAAACAACAATGGTCGGTGACATACCAGCGATTGTCCCAGAGATTACGGGCCGCGCTTGGATAACGGGTACGCACCAACACATGCTTGATCCAGATGACCCTTGGCCAGAAGGCTATCGCTTAAATGATACTTGGCCGTCTTTTGGATCAACTTTTTAGAGCGATTTTCAAATCAAGGCAGCCATTCAGTAAATTCATCTGAATGACAGCTTCTCTAATCGGGCATTTGGGTCAAGTTTATTTCATCGTTTCGTTTCCGTCCTTCGGGATCAGGTCCTTCATCCGGGTCAAGCTTCTCTTCGCAGTCATTGTTGGCCCGGTTCGGTTGGACCGCTGCATGCATGTGTCGGATCGGTCGCGGAGCGCCCAGCTTAGTCTCGCGCTTCGAGTGGCGCAGCAGCCATTTTCGGCGTCATCCACTGACCTCGTCCGGTGAGGGACGATCCCGTCATTGATCTTTGAAGGTTCAGTTCATGCGGCACCCTCCAAAGGTCTTTGACGGAACTCGGTGTTGTCAGCCCACATGCGGTGCATGATGACAGCCAGTTTGCGGGCGACTGCAACGACAGCTCTGCGGCGGCCTTTTCGGCGCATCAACCGAAGACCCCAACTCTTGATCTCTGAACTAGCGACGGACCGCATCATCATTGCATTTGCCGCTGCGTAGAGGGCGGACCGAACGTCCGCATCACCAGCTTTTGAGATACGGCCCGGGTTGTCCATCTCCCCGGACTGGTAGCGCCTCGGTGTCAGGCCGAAGTGCGCAGCGACCGTTCTTGAGCTTGTGAAGCGCTTGGGGTCATCCACCGCCGCTTTGAAGGTCAGTGCTGCAATCGGCCCTACGCCGGGGATCGCCATGAAGCGCAGGCAAGTCTCATCATGGCTGGCAGCGCGTTTCACGCGACGGTCCAATTCTCGATATGCGGTGAAGAGAACTGCTCGGGCGTCTAAGAGTGGTAACAGCGCATGCGACAAGTCTGGGTCCACCTCGATAATAGGCCGCACCTGCTGGTCAAAGGAGGCCTGGTTGATACGTGATGGCAGGCGCAGGCCAAAGATCCGGAACAAGCCACGTATCTCGTTCGCCAGATCAATGCACTTACGCTGAACCGCTTTGCGGCTGCTCAACAGCGCACGAACGGCGTGTGCCTCCCGGCTCTTCATATGGACGGGATTGAACCATCCAGACCGAAGCACATTGGCGATTCCGCGCGCATCCGTCTTGTCGGTCTTGTTGCGCATGGCCGACAACGCCGCGTTCACCTGCCGTGCCTCCATACAAACGACGTCAAAGCCAGCGCCCTGCAATCCAAAGTATAGGAACTGGCTCATCGCACCAGCTTCGAACCCAATCCGAACTTCACTTGCAGTGAGGCTTGCCAGACAGCCGCTGATGTCATCAATCTCACACGCAACCGAGCGCTCAAGAACCGTTCGGCCATCTCCATCGATCACGCAGACAGCGACTGACCGCAGCGACACGTCCAAACCAACAAAGTAATCCATCTCGTTCTCCTCAAATTGCAGATACATCCTGCAACTCTATCAAGAACCTGACCCATCAATCTGGTCAGCCCGATTACCCATGCTTCGTCCACAGGTCGGACCGCGCCGCGGGGTGCGACCGGTCATAGCGGGTATGCGGCGACCATATACCGGATCGTCGCCGCATTACTCTCGTCTCAGGATCGCTTCATACTAGGCGACTGCCAAGATCTGCCTGCGGCGCCAGATCCAACCGGACATGAGCAAGCTTGCACAGAACGCCAGTTCCGTCAGCACAGGCAGCCCATAGGCGGGCGCAAAGACTGCAAACATATCCGGCGCGAGGAAGCGTAAGGCGCTGCCGAGCAAATAAACGACGCCTGCCGCGATGATCCCCGCTCCGATGATTTTGGGAAACATGCCGGACTTCCAGATCAGCAGGCCTGTCAGGAAGCTGTTGATCGCAAAGAAGACCAGTCCCAGATCATAGCCATGTGCGTGCAGATTGAGATGGACAAGGGCTATGGCCTCGGCCTCTGTCCCGCCAAGACCGGCACTGTCCTGTCCGCCGGTGATCAGAAGCCAGGCGATTTGCATGTTCAAGAGATTGGCTGCGATCAGGACGGACTGGATCAGTCGGAAGACCATCGCTGCCAGTGCCAGCGTCGGTGCGACCGACCGGAACAGTACAAAAAGCGTAATCGCCAGAGCTGCGTCAGCCAAAGCCATGATAACATCAGCGATGATAGCCAATGGCAGGGTCAGCCCGGCTGAGCGGATCGCAACGGCCGTTGCCGAGGCTGACGAGAGGTCCACCAACGGACCGCGCAAAGCGACTTCGGCACCGATGCCGCAGATGATGATGATGAGATACAGAAGGCCAGAGATACGCGCGAGCGATAGGTCGCTTTGATTCAGTTGGCGTTGCATGGGGATATTCCTTTTGATGATGGATTTCAGGGGTTTCAGGTGCGCGATGTCAGCAAGGATGCCTGCCGGTGGTCGCGGGCTGATTGCGCGGCGCGACTGACGATTGCCGGGGCCTTGCGAGACAGGCTCGCATCAGTCAGTGCATTCACCATGAACAGGGCGAAATCGGTCCGGCGGGTGCGATTGGACGCAAGGATCGGATCACCGACATTGTTGGCCCAGACCGGCAATCCTTCGGTTTCGCCTTCTTCCAGATCAGAGGCCCGAACGATGGTCCAATCCCTGTCCGAGCCGAAGACCAGTTGTGCTGCCGCTTCCTGATCGTCGATGTCGGCCATCATTGTCAGCTTTGCGATCCGACCGAGGACCCATGACTTGATCCGCTCTTTCAGCGGATAGCTGTCAGCATCCCCTAGCCTGACGTGCCAGCCGCAGGAAAAGATCAAACGTGCGTCAGGCCTTGCATATTTGAGGACCCCCTCGGCCATGCGGGTGGCCATCCGGTCGCGCCCCCAAGGCACCAGTACGGTCAACACGCCGTCCGCGTCCTGCACAGCCTTGCGAATGACCTCGGGGTCGGTGGTGCTGCCGGGAATGACGTTGATGCGGCGACCGAACTGCGCAAGCTTTCCGACGCTTTCCGGTCTGCAGACGCCGGTCACCGCGTATCCGCGGGACAGGGCATGTTCGGTCATATACTGACCAAGCTTGCCGGATATTCCGATGATCGTGATGCGTTGCATGTGATGTCCTTTCTTTTTGGGCGATGCATTGCCCAAAGCATGAAACGACTGGCGCGCGGGAATAACCGGCCCGGCGGTAAATCACTCTTTATCGGTTGTTAAGAATAGCTCAGTCCGCCAAAGCGCGAGACAGGTGGTCGATGAATGCCAACACCCGCGCATCCATCCCAAGCCGCGCGGCACTCACTGCATAGATGTCCCGTGTAGGCAGTTCATAGTCAGGCAATACCCGCGTGAGTTCTCCGCGTGCCTCGGGGCCATTTGAAACGAAACTGGGCAAGGGGCCGATGCCATAGCCAGCGGCGAGGATATTTGACAGGACGATGCTGTTGGATATCTTCAGATCCGGATCGACGCTGATGGTCTCGGTTCCATTTGGTCCGCTCAACGCCCACTCAAGTAAATGGTCGGCAACAAGGAAGCCTGCGATGCGATGCCCCTCGACGCCCGCAGGGTTTTTGGGTGACCCGTGTTTTTCCAAATAGGCGGGTGACGCGAACAGCCGTTGGTGAAAGGTACCGATCTTGCGCGCAATCAGCGAGCTGTCCTGCAAGACAGCCCCGACCCTCAGTGTAAGGTCGATGCCTTCCTCGATGACATCCACCACCCGCTCCTCAAAGGCGAGCGTCACCCGCACGTCGGGATATTCCGCCAAAAACCCGGGCAGCATCGGCGCGATGATCGCCTGACCAAACGCATTCGAGCATCCGATCTTAAGCGGACCGCTCACCGTGCTGGCGCTTTGGCGGATGCCGTCCTCTACCCGTGCAACGGCTTCAACGATGTCTCGTG
>JBFEQR010000119.1:0-6823 GCA_041549425.1 Yoonia sp.
CCACTGCGGGACGGCATCGACCCCGATGCGGTCCTCGACCGAGGCAATGACGATCCCCAGATCATGCCGGTAAAAATGGTACAGCGAGTCCGAAAGATCCGCGACATCAATACGCGCACGCAGCGCCCCGTCCAGCCAGATTTCCTCCAGCGCGATCAGCACATCGTCAAGATACCGCAAGCGCCTGATCCTGTGGCCCTGACTATCGCCCCCTAGACGGGCAAAACCGCCAGGTTTGGCCAGACGATCCACGCTCAACACATCTGCCGTGGGCAATCCGCCCCCTTTCAGCAGTTCAAGCCGGAAAAACGCATAGACGGAATCCACGACCGGCCTGTGGCGCACGTAATTGCCCGATCCCTGCACACGGTCCAGCAATCCCTTGGCTTCCACATCTGCCAGCGCCTTGCGCAATGTCCCCACCGCCACGCCCAGATCATCGGCCATGTCCCGCTCTGGCGGCAGGCGCGCACCATCGGCAAGATGCCCTGCGGCGATCTCGCGGATCAGCATCTCGCTGACCTGAATGAACTTCGGCAAGGCAGAGGTTTTCGCCACGGCTGCTCCTCCCAAAGTCTGCGCGCGCAAATTGATACACTATTGTTTCACAGAAATTTGCGTGCTAGGCAAGCTGAAACACATACTTCTGGGGAGGAGAATCGATGACCATCGTTCCGGTCACTAGCGCAGATCTTGATGCGGCAGAAGTATCATGGTTTTCGGCGCTTTGCTCTGATGATTATCAGTTTCTCGGCGTACCCGACGGCGCGTTGCGGTCTTCTTGGGAACACTGCCGCGACATCGCGCTGACAGCAGAAAAGCAGGGCTTTCGCAACATTCTTGCCCCGTCATCCTATCAGGTGGGTCAGGACACATTGTCCTTTGTCGCGGGCATGGCCCCGCTGACCGAAAAGATCAACTTTCTGGCTGCGATCCGCTGCGGCGAGGTGCAACCGATCATGCTGGCGCGCGCCATCGCGACACTCGATCACATGCTTAAAGGGCGTCTGACACTCAATGTCATCAGCTCCGATTTTCCCGGCGAAGTGGCCGAAAGCAGCTACCGCTACAAACGCAGCCACGAAGTCGTTGAAATCCTGCGCCAATGCTGGACACAGGACGAAGTCAGCTATGACGGCGAGATTTACCAAATCTCAAAACTCACTACCGATCCCGCGCGTCCCTATCAACAAAATGGCGGGCCGCTGCTCTACTTCGGCGGCTATTCCCCCGCAGCACTCGAGTTGTGCGGCGCGCAATGCGACGTCTACCTGATGTGGCCGGAACCGATGGAACAACTCGAACAGCGTATGAAGGACGTGCATGCGCGGGCCGCAGCCCACAACCGCACGCTGGATTACGGCCTGCGGGTCCATATGATCGTGCGCGACACCGAAGCCGAAGCAAAGGAATACGCCGATTATATTGCGTCCAAACTGGACGACGAATACGGCAAACTGATCCGCGACCGCGCGCATGACAGCATTTCACTGGGCGTGGCGCATCAGGCCAAGGCGCGCGAACTGGCCGACAAATTCGGCTATGTCGAACCGGGTCTCTGGACCGGCGTCGGGCGCGCGCGCTCTGGCTGCGGGGCGGCTCTGGTCGGGTCCACCGATCAGGTCATGTCGAAAATTGAAGCCTATCAAAAGATGGGCATCCGTGCTTTCATCTTCTCGGGGTATCCGCATATCGACGAGGCCGAACACTTTGGCAGCCGTGTGATGCCGCACCTCAAAACATGCTCCCTGCCCCATGCATACGGGCGGGTGCCAAGCGAAACACCAGCAACGCCACTAGGCACAGGACCACGCCGTTGAACCGCATCAAAATCACGAACGACCTCTCCTTTAGCCGCATTGTCTATGGCATGTGGCGGCTCAGCGATGACAGCGACACCTCGGTCGCCCATGTGCAGGCCAAGATCGAAGCCTGCCTCGCGCAAGGCATCACCACGATGGATCAGGCCGATATCTACGGCGGCTACGAGGCCGAAGAAGTGCTGGGAAATGCCCTCAAAGCAGCCCCCGCCCTCAAAGACCAGATCGAGATCGTGACGAAATGCGATATCGTGGCCCCTGCAGGGCGCTATGCAGACGCGCGGGTGAAATACTACGACACCAGCCGCGCGCATATTCTGGCGTCGGTCGATCATTCGCTGCGGCTGATGAACGTCGACAAGATCGACACACTGCTTGTGCACCGCCCCGACCCGATGATGGATCACCATGAAACCGGTGCGGCCCTCGACGAAGTCGTGGCCTCCGGCAAGGTGCGGAGCGTGGGTGTGTCCAATTTCAAACTGCACGACTGGACGCTGCTGCAATCGGCGATGAAAACCCCGCTGGTCACCAACCAGATCGAACTCTCGCTCAGCGCGCATCAGGGCTTTACCAACGGCGATGTCGCCTACCTGCAGGAACGGGGCGTGCCGATCATGGCATGGTCGCCCCTTGGCGGCGGGGCGCTGATGACCGGATCAGGTGCTGTTCAGGACGCATTGGCCAAGGTTGCCGCCGCGAACGACGTCGACACAGGCGCGGTTGCAGTCGCATGGCTGCTGGCGCATCCGGCGCATATCATGCCTGTTATGGGTACAAACAATATCAACCGTATCAAAGGCCTATCGGACGCTTTGAAGGTAAACATGGACCGCCAGACGTGGTTCGAACTCTACACAGCCGCCCTTGGCGCAGAGGTACCATAATGGACGACCAGATGCTGACGACTTTCGACCCCGGCACCGACAGCGACAGCTTCCGGCGCGCCTTGGGCAGCTTTGTGACCGGTGTGACCGTGATCACCACAGACAGCCCCGAAGGGCCGGTCGCGATCGTGGCCAACAGCTTTGCCAGCGTATCGCTCGACCCGCCATTGGTGCTGTGGTCACCGGCCAAATCATCACGCCGGTTCGAACATTTCGCAGGCTCGCGGCGGTTTGCCATCCATGTGCTGGGGGCAGAGCAACGCGATATCTGCGCAGCCATCAGCAAATCGAAAACCGCCATCAAGGACGTGCCAACACATCTGTCACACTGCGGTATGCCCATCATCGAAGGGGCGCTGGCCACATTCGAATGCAATCTGGCCGCAACACATGACGCGGGCGATCACGTGATCATCGTCGGAGAGGTCACCAAGGCCCATCACCGCGGAGGCGAGCCGCTGGTGTTTCAGGGCGGCAACTACGGGGAATTCAAGGCAACCTGATCAACACCTTCTTCCGAGCATAAATATCCCGGGGGAATTGTCCGGCACGGACAAGGGGGCAGCGCCCCCAAACAACAAAAGGGCAAAAGCCCGCACATAAACAGGGGAGGAGCCGATGTCGGTCCTGTTTGGCCTTTTATGGCCGCTTGAACGGTTCAACACCGTGGTACTTGCCATCGGCAAGGTGATCGCGGTGATCGCCTTGGCGATCATGGTCAGTCTGATCCTGGGTCAGGTTTTCTTCCGCTATGTGCTGTCCGACGCGCCCAACTGGACAGAAGAAGGCGCGCGCTTCGGCATGCTCTGGATGACGGGCCTGATGGCGCCGCTGGCGTTTCGCATGGGGGGCTTTGTGTCCATCGACATGCTGGAACGGGCACTGCCGCGGGTGATCTCGGGCCTGCTGACGCTTGTGCTGCTCGGCATTGCTTTGTGGGTGCTGGTGATCGCGTGGGAACGCGGTTTGAACAACCATGTGGATACATTGTCGGGGCGCGGATGCTCTTCTTCGCTGCGCTGGCCCTTCGGGTTTGAATACGGCAAATGCGGCGCAAAGTTTCAAAACAACTTCCAGTATGCCTCTCTCTGGGTCGGGGTGAACCTGCTGATCCTCGTGAACGTGGAACTGATCATCCGCCAGATCATCAAACTGGCGGGCCAAGGTGACAAGCTGCGCCCGCTCAGCGCCGAAGATTTTCAGGGGGCCGACTGATGCTTTTATGGTTCCTTCCGCTTTTCCTTGTCCTGATCATGGTCGGCCTGCCGGTGGTCTTTGCACTGCTGGCCTCGCCTTTCGCCCTGATCATGCTCGAAGGCGACACCCGCAATGTGGTCGCGGGACTTTACCGCAACCTTTACAACGGCATGGACAGCTTTCCGCTGATGGCCCTGCCCTTCTTCATGCTGGCAGGCGAGATCATGAACCGCGGCGGGATCACCCTGCGACTGGTCGAGTTTTCCCAAGCCTTCATGGGCCACCTGCGCGGCGGTCTGGCGCACGTCAATATCCTCTCCTCGATGCTCTTCGCCGGTCTGTCGGGCTCTGCCGTGGCAGATACATCCGCACTGGGGTCAACCCTGATCCCCGCGATGGAAAAGAACGGCTACACCCGCAAATTCGCAGCCGCCATTACGGCAGCGTCCTCGGTAATCGGCCCGATCATCCCGCCCTCGGGCATCATGATCATCTACGCCTATGTGATGGGCGAAAGCGTGGCCTCGCTGTTTCTTGCAGGCATTGTGCCGGGGATCATGGTCGGCGTGGGCCTGATGGTCATGGTGCGGCTGATGGCCGACCGCTATGACCTGCCAAAGGCCGAACGGATTGTCACAAAAAATCAGGAGATCACACCCGTCGAGTATTGGGTCAGTTTCGTGCTGCTGCGGATCAACGTCGCAGGGCTATTGATGGCGATTTATGCGGGGCTGTCCACGACCGTGGGCCTCGCCACCATCAATGAGGCGGGCGACAAGATCCACAGCCTCAACCAATGGGTGGTCTTCGCAGGCCTGCTGGTTGCCGCGCATTTCATGATGATGGGCTACCGCAAACGGGTGAGCCATGATTTCCGCATGGTCTGCAAAAAGGCCATCGCGCCGCTGCAAACCCCGATCATCATTCTGGGCGGCATCCTTGTCGGTGTCTTCACCCCGACCGAGGCGTCGGCCGTCGCCGTGGCCTATGCGCTGATCGTCAGCTTTTTCGTGCTGCGCTCGATGAAACTGCGCGATCTGGGCGAAGTGTTGACGCGCTCTGCGCTTGCAACCTCTGCCGTGCTTTTGCTGGTTGGCGCCGCTGTGGCCTTCAAGACCGTGGTCAGCCTCTCTTACGCGCCGCAAATCCTGTCCGACTACATCCTGTCGCTGTCGGAAAACCCGCTGATGCTGCTGTTCCTGATCAACATCCTGTTGTTCATCGTCGGCATGTTCCTTGATGCAGGCCCCGCGATCATCATCCTCGGGCCAATCCTGGGCCCGATCTTTGTGGACCTCGGCGTGCACCCCGTGCATTTCGCCATCATCATGAGCGTGAACCTGACCGTGGGCCTTGCCACGCCGCCGATGGGGCTGGTCCTGTTCGTGGCCAGTACCGTGTCCGGCGAAAAGGTCGAAACCATTGCAAAGGCGATCCTGCCTTTCCTCGCGGTGGAAGTTCTGGTGATCTTCCTGATCACCTATATCCCCGCCATTTCCATGACAGTGCCGTATCTTGCCGGTTTCCTGGGTTGCGGCCCGGAGGTGGGATTCGGCGCTTGCATTAGCCCGGCACCGGGCATCAACTAAAAGCATAAACAGGGAGAAGACGAATGCTTAAACACCTCACCAAAGTGGCCGCCACGGCTGCACTGCTGGCGACACCGCTGGCGGCTTGGGCACAGGATTTCACAATCCGCGCCACAGCCAACTCCAACGAAAACGACGAAGACTACGACGGTCTGGTCGTGTTCAAGAACTACGTCGAAGCCGCCTCTAACGGGCGCATCGCCGTAGAACTCTTCATCGGTACACAGCTTTGCGCCACCGGTGCGGAATGCCTTGAGGGCGTGTCCGAAGGCTCAATCGACGTCTATATCTCCACATCAGGCGGTGCGGCTGGTATCTTCCCTTATGTGCAGGTGCTTGACCTGCCCTACCTGATGTCCTCCGACCGCGTGGCAGAGGCCGTTCTATCGGGTGACTTCGTGCGCACCATGCGTGACAAAGCGCTCGAGGACAGCGGCAACACCATCCGCCTGATGACCATCGGCAACACCGGCGGCTGGCGCAACTTTGCCAACACCGAACGCCGCGTGACCGGCCCTGATGACATGGCAGGTCTGAAAATGCGGACCGTTGTAGCCGATCTGCCTGTGCAGCTGGTCGAAGCCATGGGCGCCTCCGCGACACCGATCCCGTGGCCAGAGCTGTTCACATCGCTGCAAACCGGCGTTGTTGAAGGCACGGCAAACGGCATCACCGACATCATGGGCATGAAATTCCCTGATGCGGGCCTGCAGTACCTGACACTTGACGGGCATTCCTACATGGGTGCGATGTGGTGGATGAACAACGACAACTTCCTCGCGATGCCCGAAGACCTGCGTCGTGTGGTTGTGGACGGTTTCTCTGCCCTGCAGCAGGCGACGTTCGCATCGCCCAAGCGCAAGTCCATCGAAGCCTATGAGGCCTTCGTTGCAGGCGGCGGCGACATCTATGTCCCAAGCCCTGAAGAGAAGGCCGCATTCGCAGCTGCAGCCGCACCTGTGAACGCATGGTTCCGCGAAAACGTGGACGGCGGCAGCGAGATGCTGGATGCATTGATCGCCGCAGTCGCAGAGGTCGAGGCCGAACTGGCCGACGCCTATGCAAGCGACCTGAACTAAGCGCGCGCCAACAAGACGATGAAAAGGCCGCCCCATCGGGCGGCCTTTTTTATGGGCGACTGCGCCCGCGCCGATCGGCAAGGACACGCAGCCTAGTCCCCCGTCGCCACCCAGCTCAGCCGCACCGCAAGCCCGCCAAGCTCTGCGCGGGCAAGTGTCAGCGTACAGCCATGTGCGGCGGCCATATCGTTCACGATACTCAGCCCAAGCCCCGACCCCGGTTTTTCCGTATCCAGTCGGCCACCACGTTC